>CASDHD010000012.1 GCA_949280095.1 uncultured Bacilli bacterium | reverse complement strand
TTGTGAAAAACTTCTTTGACTTGTTCATCTACAATTTTCATATAAAATTCTATCTGAGCTTTATCTTCTTTTCTTAGTTCTCTAAGTTTTAGTTCTACTACAAAAAAACAGTTTAATTTATAATTAAATAACAGAATATCTATATAATAATTTTTATGATTGTAATTTAACTTATATTGATTATTAGCTAGAGTAAATCCTTCTCCTAATTGGTTAAAGAAATTTTGTAATCTTGCTAATATTGAAATTTCTAAATCATGTTCTGATTTTATTTCTTGTCCCTTTTCTAATTCTATAATTATTGGATCTTTTATTGCGTTTAATAATGAGTAACTTGGTTTAGGGTTAATGATTTCTATTTTTTCTGGTTTATTCACTAATCTTTCATAAGAGTTATTTTTAATTTCTTGATTTAATTCTCTTACGGATAAACTTTTAATCAAACATAAATTCACATAATAGTTTCTTTTATTTGTTTCTTGAATTGGAAGTAATTCACGAATATGACTCCATGTCAAATGTCTCCACACTGTGGAGACATTTGGAAATGCTAAATAAAATTGTCTAAATTTAAATAAGTTGGCTCTATTGTATCCTTTACCATATTTTTCTGTATATTGAATAGACCACTCTTTAATCAAACCGTTCCCATACTTAGCTCTTTTTTCTCCACCTTGTGCCTCTACTAAGAGTCTTCCAATATTCCAATAGTTTTCTAAAGTACTTTGATTCTCTTCAAGTACTCTTACTTTTTTACTTATCTCATTCTTTTTGATGTATGTTTCAATTTCTATGTACATAAGAGTTATTTTTGATTTCTTTAATTAACTCTCTTTTAGATAAATTTTTGCTAATACACACGTTAACATAGTAATTTCTCTTGTTTTGATCTTTAATTGGCAAAATTTTCACAATATTAGTCCAAGATAATTGGGCCACTGGACCAATTATTGGAAATGCTAAATAAAACTGTCTAAATCTAGATAAATTTGTATAATCATACCCACTTCCATATTTTTCTGCGTATTTGATAGACCACTCTTTAATTAAACCATTACCATACTTAGCTCTTTTTTCTCCACCTTGTGCCTCTACTAAGAGTCTTCCAATATTCCAATAGTTTTCTAAAGTACTTTGATTCTCTTCAAGTACTCTTACTTTTTTACTTATTTCATTCTTTTTAATAAACGATTCAATCTCTATAAAATAATTCATATTTTTACCTCCTACATATATATTTACAACGCGAATTAGGAATTTCCTTTTTTTGCTGTGAAATTTGTACCAGAAAATTGCCATTACAGGGAAACTGTGGTATATTTTAAGTGGTGATTTTAAATGAAAAATAAAAATATAATTTTGTATGGAATTGTAGCACTTGTTGTACTCTTTGGTGTTTTTTTGGTGTATACTCTTGCTTTTAAAAAGGATGCCTATTCAAATTTAATTTCTATTGGTATACAAGAACTCCAAGAAAAGATTGACAATAAAGAGAGATTCGTTCTTGTGGTTACCCAAACTGGATGCAGCCATTGTGAGCAATATCTTCCTGAATTAAATCGTACGTTAAAAGAAATAGATTATAAAGCCTATACTTTAAATATATCTAATTTAAGTGAAGAAGAACATTCTACTTTAACAAGATACGCAAACTTTTCTGGTACACCTACTACTATGTTTTTTATTGATGGTGAAGAGACAACCACTTTAAATCGAATTGTTGGATATGCTACAAAGGACAAAATAAAAGATAAATTACAAACTTTAGGATATGTGGATTAATATGGAAAAATGTATAAAGTTTATTAAGGGGATTTTGTTTAGTATTATTCTATTCATTCTTTATATTTTAGTTTGTCCTCTTGTGTTTTCTTATCTTTTACAAAAGCCAGCACAAAGTGAAAATTTTTGGATTCAAAATCTAGCTTATTTAGGTATTTATGCTTTTACTTTTTTAGTCATTTTATTAATTGTTCATAAGGATATTTTTAGACAATTTAAAGAGTTTATTCATGAGCCTAAAAAATATTTAAATAAAGGATTGTCGTATTGGGGATATGGTTTGATTGTCATGATGGTTTCAAATCTTATTGTTTCTTCTTTAATAGGAAATATTGCTGTAAATGAACAAGAAACAAGACAAGTACTTTTATCTGCTCCTTTGTATGCAATTCCAACTATTATTTTCTTTGGACCTTTTTTAGAAGAATTAGTTTTTCGTTATGGACTTCGTAAAGCATTTGATAAGAAAATTGTATTTGCATTATTTTCTGCTATTATCTTTGGTGGATTACATGTGACAACTGCTCTTGATGAGTATACGTTTGCCAATATTATGGCCCATATCAGTGAATTCTTATTTATTATTCCTTATGGTTCTCTAGGTTTCTTTTTTGCAAAAGCTTATTACGAAACAGACAATATATTCTCTTCTGCTATTCCACATATGCTTCATAATTCTATTTCGGTTCTTCTAATCCTTATTATGCATTTTATAGGAGTATAAAAAATGGAAGAATTTCAAGAAATAGAAAATCAGCCAGTTAAAGAAAAAGAGAAAAAAAGAAATCCTTTTAAATTATTTGGTATTATTTTGATTTTATTAGGAATTTTATTTTATCTTTATATTCATTTTATAGAGCCAAATATGCTTGTTACTCATGAATATGCGATTATAGATAATAATCTTCCCTATTCTTTTCATGGAATCAAAATTGTTCACTTTTCTGATATTTTATATGGGAGTACGATGAATGAAAAAAAGTTAGAAAAAATGGTTACAAAAATCAATCAATTAAAACCCGATATTTTGGTTTTTACAGGTGATTTATTTAATAGTACCATTCAATTAAATGATGATGCAAAAAACAAATTAAAAGAAGTTTTAAGTAAACTTACAGCGACCTATAAAAAATATGCTGTTATTGGAGATAACGACTATATAGATAAAAATAGTTACATGGAAATTATGGAAAGTGCTAACTTTATGATTTTAAATAATAAGAGTGATTTGTTCTACTATGGTGGAAATGATCCACTGCTTTTCCTAGGAACAAACTCTCTATTAGAAAAAGAAAATGATATAGAAATGGCAAATACTAATTATGAAGATATAAGTAGTGCTTATAAAATTTGGTTGAATCATGAACCTATTATTCTGGATGAACTTTTAAATCGTTTTGTAAAACCAAATTTAATCCTCGCTGGGCATACTTTAAAAGGTTTAATGCCTCTACCTTTTGGAGGTACTCTACTTAAACAAAACGGTGTAGAAAACTATGAAAGTGTATACTATAACAAACAAGATGTAAAAATGTATATATCGAGTGGGCTTGGAACTTATAAATATAATGCTCGTTTCTTAAATCCTCCTTCTATTAATTTGTACCGTTTATACCAGTATTAGAAATTGCAATGGAATTTGTTCCTTGCTTTTTTATTGCAAAAGAAAAAGACCGTTTGGTCTTTATACACATTCAACGAATGTATCCGTTAAGCATCTTATTGCACAAATGCAATCTAGACTAATTGTAAAAAATGAGCTTGTTGCGATGTATGGATTTAGACTTGTTGTATCTGGATTGTCTGCTAGTACTCGACAAGTACAGCAATTTCCATCTACTTTTTCTACTCTAAATACATTTGAGCATGTAGCGCTTGCTTCTGTACAAGTTGCTGTTGAATCTTTTGTTGTTGGCATACTCCAAGGAGTTCCATTACCACAACAAGTGTAAAGCATTATTGGTCTAGTATTACATATTAGACAGTTAGGTCCTCCACCTAAAACTGGTCTATCACAAGAATCTAAACATGATTCTGGACATGCATTTTGTTGAAGAACTAGTATTACATTTAGAATTTCAGCAATACAACTTGCATTTTCATTATTGTTTTCTTTATTACACATATCATTCACCCTTTCCTGTATTCTCATTAATAATTTATGATAGTTCGAAAAAATAGTGCTTGTTTTCAAAAATGTTTTAAAAAATAGTTTTTTGTTGTATAATTTTAATAGGTGATTATTATGGAAACATGGATTCAATATTTAATTATACTTGGTGTTTTAGTTATTATTTCTTTAGTTGTTATAAAATTAATGAAAAGAGATTTTAGTGTAGAAGCAAATAAACTTATAAATTATTTAGGTGGCAAAGATAACATTGTTAATGCTGAATGTAATATGTCGCGTTTTAAAGTAATTTTAAAAGATGTATCTGTTGTTGATAAGGATAATATACAAAAGCTAGGTGCAAAAGGAATTGTCGAAATCGACAATCAATTAAAAATCATTTTTGGTAAAGATGCAAGACAGTTAAAAAAATATATTGATGAAATTTTATAGTGTAGTTTCTACACTTTTTTTATGTCTAAAATGTCTTCGATATTAATACTTTCTCCAGATAATGTAAGTAATGCATTTTTTACAAGTCCTACTACTTCTACTGTTTCAATACCTTTACGTGTTGTAATTTGAACTTTTGTTTTATAAACATGGGTTTTGTCATTAAATATTTTATTGATTTCCCCTACACTCACAGAAGAACTCCTGTCACCATCGACCTCGAAACTTTTGTATGTTTCTTTGTTATTTGTCATCTTTTTAGTAATGGGAACAGCATATACATTTGGTAAATTTTTACTCATAAGAACACCTCGATACATTTTATGATTTTTTCTTTAATTTGTTGCATACTAAAAATATGAAAAGATTTATAGATAAGTACAATTTATTCTTTTTTATTCCTCTAGTTGTTCTCATGATTGCTAGTTTCTTTTGCATGTTTGAGTCTCGTTTTGTTAAAGAACTTTATACAAGTCATCTTGTAAAACAAATTTTATGGTTTTTCGTTGGTTTTCTTATTCTTTTTCTTTTACAAAAAATAAAGGTAAAGTTTTTGTTTCGCTATAGTTTTTATTTTTATCTTTTGGGTGTTTTTCTATTACTCTTGGTTTTAGTGTTTGGTCATGAAGTAAATGGTGCTAGAGCTTGGTTTTCTTTTAAGATTTTTAATTTTCAACCGAGCGAATTTATGAAAATTGCTCTACTGCTTTACTTAGCTAAACTTACAAACGATTTTCAACTTAATGAAAAAAAGAAAGAATTTTTTTATATAGTTAAATGCGTCCTAGTTGTTCTTATTCCTAGTATTTTAGTTTTTTTAGAGCCAGATACTGGAGCTATTATGATGTATTTACTCTTACTTATTGCTGTATTATTTGTTTCTGGAATTAGAAAAAGATGGTTTGTTCTTGCTTTTTTATGTGTTATTTCACTTGGTGGTGTTTTTTTCTATTTATATTTCTTTCAACAAGATATGTTAATTAGCCTTATTGGAACTAGTTTCTTTTATCGAATGGATCGGCTTATTCATTTTAATGATGGTAGTGGCATGCAACTGAATAATGCATTAACAACCATTGGAAATGCTGGAATATTCGGGCACGGAATTCAAAAGGAACTTCTTTATGTACCAGAATTTCCAACTGATTTTGCTTTTACCTTATTTTTATCGATGTTTGGTTTTGTGGGCGGTGCTGTTCTTTTATTTACTTTTTTTATCATGAATGGCTTCTTTATAAGTCGTTATTTTTCTGTAAAACAAACAGAATATAAATGTTTTCTTCATGGTTTTCTTTTCTTGTTCTTGTTTCAACAAATCCAAAATATTTTTATGAATTTGGGTCTTGCTCCTATTATGGGTATTCCTCTTCCTTTTCTTTCTTATGGTGGATCTAATATGTTTGTCTATTTTATTTTTATTGGTATTATTTTAAATATAACAAAAAAAGAACCTATTACATGTCAAAAGAAATTACGCACTATCTTTTAAATGGTTGATTTCCTCTATTGACATTCCACTAAGTTCTATAATATCTTTTGCTGAAAAACCTTTTGTAAGCATTTTTTTAACTATTTCCTTTTCTTTCTGTTTTTCACCTTTATGTATTCCTTGTTCCATTGCAAATGCTTTAACTCCTTCTATTTCTTGGCGATGGGCTTACTCTACATCATAGTAGCCTGAAAACTCAGGATCAGTTGCTAATTCTTTCACTGTTCTTATTGCAGCCATGTATTTCTCGTCTCCTTTAAATTCTCTTTCTAATTCTCCTAATGTTGTCTTTTTCTTTAAAAAATTAGAAAATTTCTTTAATTCGTTGTCAACATTATAGGAAGATTTTTTTACATTTGCAATAACAAAATGAATAGATTCATAAAACTCGGGTTCTATATTCCCTTCTTTATCTCTTAATTTAAATTCTAGTATAGCTTGATCTGTTTGAAATCTATTGAAGTTATTAATATTAATAAGAATAATTTTGGGATATTCTATTTTTTTAGAACTTCTTGTATTTTCTACAATTTTAGAAAAGGAATATAAAGTATTTTTTTCAAAGATACTAGTTGCAGAGTGTTGGTTCATTTCTACTATAATTTGCTGATTGCTTTGTATCTTAATGGTCATATCTACGGATTGTCTTTTTTGTACCATATTCTTTTTTACAATTTCTTCTCCTCCAATATAAGTTGCATTGTATAAAAGTTTTTTCTCAATCTTAGTAAAAGCATGTAAAACATCCACTACCATTTCACGATTATTGGGACTACACATCACTGCTTTGAACATACAATCATTTTGCATATTGATTTCTTTAATTAGAATTTGATTGGTCATAAAATTTCTCCTTCATTTTTCTTTACTTTTTTCTAAAACTAGTTTAAACTTATTTTGAGCGAGACACTTACTCTTAAGTGCTTGCCGGTTTTAGGTAGCACCTTCCTTTAGTAGGATGGTGTTTTTTTAATCCTTTCGAAAATCAACCAAAACGCCCCTTAGGATATTTATCTGAAGATAATCAAAAGAATTATTATCGCTATTAGTGCTACGATAAGCATGATTAAAGCAAAGATGATGATTTGTAGTTCTAATTTTTTCATGCGACCACTCCTCCATTTAAATAGATTTGTGGCAAACACCAGAGATTTTGCATCTCGCACGAACACTATATACTAAGTAAAAATAAAGTGCAAATCGCTAATTTGGATAATTGTTTTGTTATTTTGCTTATTTAAAGACTCGATTTGCCAAAAAAAAAGACCAATTCGCTAAATGGATTATGATTTTAGCAAAATTGGTACTTTTTTATTTTTTTATCTTCCATAAGGATATGGATAGTAATAACTATAAGAATAATTTCCATAAGGACCTGGACCCATTGGTGGTAAAGGTCTTTGTGGTGCTACGTTGTAAATTGGTCTTGGACGAGTTAATCCTACTGCAGCACCTCCAACTAAAGCTCCTGTTAGGAAGGGAAAGAAAAATTGACGATCCCCGTTATTCATTGGTTTAAGTTGATAAGAATTTTGATACATTAAAAAGTCCTCCTCTCATTTTAATGTATGAGAAAAGAGGATTTTGTTATTTATAAAAGCCTAAATAATACTTTTTCTTTCCTTTTTTGACAATTAAAATTTTATTTTCTATAGAATCTTCTTTTGTTATTATCTTTTCTAGATCATTTTCTTTTTTATTGTTAATCGAAATGGCACCATTACTTATCATTTCTCTTGCCTCTCTTTTGCTTGAACAAATGGAAGCATCTACAAGTAAATCGACTAAAGATATATCGTTTAGTATTTTAAATGTGGGAATATCTTTTAAGCATGCAATAATATCTGTAGCCTTTAATTTTGTAATATCTTCACTAAATAAGGACTCGCTCATTTGTTTTGCACGTTCATACTCTTCTTCACCATGTAAGAAAACAATAACTTCACGTGCCAGAGCCTTGTGCGCCTCACGAAATTCAGGATGTTCCTTGTTTTTACGTTCCAATTCTTCAATTTCTTCTCGTGATAAAAACGTAAATACTTTTAAATAATCGATTACTTTTTCATCATCACTGTTAATTAAATATTGATAAATTTCATAGCTTGAAGTTTTTTCTTTATCAAGCCATAAAGCATTACCTTCACTTTTGCCAAATTTGTTGCCATATTTATCTGTAACAAGTGGCATAGTAAATGCATACGCCTCGCCACCAATTTTCCTTTTGATTAAATCAACACCAGCAGTAATATTTCCCCATTGGTCACTACCTGCTACTTGAAGTGTACAATTTTTTGTTTCAAAAAGATGTAGAAAATCCATAGCTTGCATAATCATATAAGAAAATTCGGTGAAAGTAATCCCAGTTTCTAATCTTCTTCTAATAATGTCTTTATCTAGCATATAATTCACATTAAAATACTTTCCATAGTCTCTTAAAAAATCAATAAAATTGATATCTTTTGACCAATCATAGTTATTCACTACTTCAAAACCAAATAATTTTTTTGCTTGTTTTGTAAGTCCATCAATATTGTGTTCAATTTCTTCAATAGACTTCATTTCACGTTCGCTTGTAGGACGAGGGTCTCCTATTCTTCCTGTTGCTCCACCGATTAATAAAATAGGATTATGTCCTGCATCTTTTAATCTTTTGGAAATTAAAAAGCTTGATAAATGTCCTAAATGCATAGAGTCTGCTGTAGGGTCTGTTCCAATATAGAAAGTCATACCTCCTTTATTTAATTTTTCTTCTAAATCGGGAGAAGTAATATCTTTAATTAAACCTCTCCATTTTAAATCTTCAAAAATTGTCATTTTCTATCATTCTCCAATTCTAAATATTCTATTTTAGGTAAATCTATGCCATATTCTTTATAAATAGTTTCTACATCCGCTGTAACAATATCTTTCTTAGAAAAACCTAAAAGTTCTATCGTTTTTAAAACCTCTTCTTCATTTTTCCCTTCAACTTCTATATAATCTGGAATTTGTGGCCAGGAATCAATATCAATTTCTACATTATTTAAATAGTAACGTCTTCTTTTATTTTCTTGAAATGCTTTTGGATTATATCCTAGCTCTTTTAATAAAGATGCAGTTTTTTCAAAATCATCTACGGTTATTTCAAGTTCTTTTGTTCCATCCATTTTATTAGAAGTAATATCTTTAATCGTTAAAGTTGTTTCGAATCCGTTTGTTCTTAAGCGTATCCACTTATTAGGTAGAGCAGGTTGAAAATCATAAACATATCGTCTTTGTAACTTCTCCCACTTAAACTCTGCTTGTAATTCTTCTAATTTTTGAATCATCTCTTGCTTATTTATATTTAATATTCTTGCTTCATATTCTATATTCATTTCCATTCTCCTCCAAGAAAAAACACGGCCAAACGCATCCTAAGGACGAATTTGCCGTGGTACCACCTTAATTCATGAAATAATCATGCACTTTTAACTATAACGCGTTACCGTTCGTTAATTCAAAAAGGGTATTTCGTTATTTTTACTTGGTTCATTTTCACCTTCCATGAACTCTCTTTTTTCCATAAAACATAACTACTGAGTCATTTATCACTATTAACGTTTTTCTATTTATACTCTATCATAGTTCTTCTTTGTCTGCAAATCTTTTTTTATAAGTTTAAATAGATATTTAAAAATATTTTGACATGTTTTGTCGAAATGCTTGTAAATTAAACTTATCCATTTATAATAGCAACTCGTGTTACTGATTCGGGCATCTGCCTTATAGATTTTGTCCTTTTAGAGGGGGTTTTGATCTTGTTCGGAAGGGGAAAGGCTGTGAGGTTATGAAACAAGAAAACTATTTTCTTAAAGTAATAGTAATATTACTAATTGTAATCATTTTACTTTTGATAATAAAAGAGACGCTTATTTAGCGCCAAAAAAAACTTAGGCGTTATCTGAGTTGGTAACACCATACAGTAAGTATAATACTATTTTTTATAAATTTCAAACATTTTTTGATAAACACTTTCCTAGAAGATAAAAAAAGACTAAGCTGTTTTTTTCTTAGTCGTTTGTTTAGTTTTTGTAGTTGTTGATTTTGTTTCTTTATTTTCTAATTTATCAATTGCACTTTGAAGAATATCAACTGTTTTCTCTTTTATTTCTTTTGCTGCTTTCTCTACAACAGGAGCGCTTTTTTCTTTGGCAACATCCATTAATTCATCAGCTTTTTTTAATAAAGCTTGCCCGCGCTCTTTAATCATTTCTTTAGCTGTTTCTTTATTTAGATTTTCTAAATCTTTTTTTAATTCTTTTACTTTTTTATCTAATTTTTCCTTGACTTCATTAGGATCAATATTTTTAATATCTTTGGCAATTTTTTCTGCCTTATCTTTTAAATCTTTTCTTGTTTCACTGCCTTTTTTAGGAGCAAATAATAATCCTAATCCAGCACCAATAGCTGCACCTGCAACAAATTTTCCCATTCCCTTTTTACTCATTTTCATCACTTTCCTTTTTCTTTTTTTTCTTTTTACTAAACATTAGTTTATGAAATATAGAAGCAATTCCATCTACAACTCTATCCGTTGCTAAAGCAATTTTATCTGTTGTATAGTCGATAATATGAAAGAATCCATTTAAAGTTTGAACTTTATCATTAACATCTTCTACAACTTTTTCTACTTTATCTAATGTTATTATTAACTTTATACCTAATATTATGCCAAGAATTAAGAAAATTATTAATAAAATATAAATAATAAGCGGTAAAAAATCTAACCAAAAACTCATTCTTCGTCATCCTCTCTACTATCATACATAGAATCAATTAAATCGAATAAGTCATTTTCTAGTGTATCTTCTTCAAATCTTTGTTCTTCACTCTTTTGTGGTTCTTCATCTAATACTTGTAAATTACTTGTTGTAGCCAATTCTTGTTCTACAGAACTTAATCGTTTTTCTTCTACATCATCATCTATTCTACGACGCGTACTACGAGTGCTACTTGGAACGGTTTCTACTTCCTCCATTTCCACTGATCGCATTCTACTATGCTTTTCATTTCTTGCTTCGCGACTACCTGCACGTGGTTCATAAGAAATGTCTATTTTTTCATCTGCAGAGTCATATAATAAATCATCAATATTTTCACTATTCTTATCATAAAAGGATTCTTTTGGTGACTCAAATGTTTTTTCGATATCTTCCTCTAAAGTACCAAAAGCTTTTTTACGAATGGCATCTACATCAAATTTCTTCTTTGTATTCTCTTCCTTTACAGTAATAATATCCTCTTTTTTATAATTTTTATCAAGTACTCCATAAACTGGTGATATTACAGGTGAAGGTTTAAAACCTTTCTTGGTGTTTGTTTCTTCTACTGGTTGTTTTTTTACTGTTTCTTTACGTGTTTGTTTTGGTTTTTTATCATAATCATACGTAATAGGTTTTACACGTTCAAAACTTTCTTTTGGTGTAATTGTTGGATCTTTTTTCTCCACTTTTTCAATAGGTGGTTTGTAACTTGATTTAAACTCTTCTTCATCAAATTCTGGAAATTTAAAGGTATTTTCTGCTTTAAATAAATCACGTTCATTGTTATCGTCTAGTAAAGCATCAATATTCTTTTTTTCAATTTCAGGTTTTGGTTTTGGCTTACTTTCCACACTGTCTTCTTTAATAACTGGTGTTGGCTTCTTATTTTCAGGAGTTGTTTCTTTAATTGGAATTTCAATTTCTTCTTCTTCAAATAAGGCATTTTTTAGTTTATTAAATAATCCCATTTTCTATTCACCTCTTAATTAATCAAATCTGTGTCTGGTATAACATTTGTATTATCATCATCTAGACTACTATTTTCACGTCTTATTAGACTATTATCAGTACTGGCTGTTTCAAAAATGTTATATTCATTTTCATTATAATTTAAAATGTCTTCCCCTATCATATTTTCAATAATTTTATCATTATAAGAGATAGAGCTTAATAAAGAAATCGCATAACTAAGCATTTCTTTGATGTCCTTATTATTTACTATCACTTCTATTTTAGCATAATTATACATAATTTCAATTAAATATTTATCATTTTCTCTTAAATTTATTTCTAGGTACCCAAACTTATCGTCATTTATTATTTTTTTGGAATAGTAGGATGTGGTATTTTCTTTATAAGAATCCTCTATTTTATTAAAATAGCTAATCAGATCAATGTATACGTACATATTGTATTTCTCACTTTTTAAAGTCACGTTATTATTTAAATCTTCTAGCACCACTAATCCTTTTGGTAAATAGTAACTATATCCCTGGGAGGTTTTGTTCTTAAACGCAATTTTACTTTCATTTAAACCCGAAGAAATAATATTTTCATAACTGCTATCGTTTATATTTACACATCCAGTTAGGAAAAATATAAGGGTTACAAGCAGTAGAACTTTTTTCATAAGTTCCCTCCTATCGTACTTACTTATTATAACAAAGAATTACCTTTTTTGAAATAGTTTATTTTTTCCAGATTTTGTCTACCTGTTTTGGTTAAGTTTCATCTCTTCTACATACTCTTTTACTAAATTTTTAAGTTCTTCTTTTGAAAAAGAATAATATAGATTTTCTTCGTCTAAAAGATTAAAATACACTAAAACATCTTTTAAATAAAGCGGTTCTTCAAAAGGAATTTCAACATTCATTGTAATACAAGTACTAGAAATAAAATCTTCTTCCCCTTGACAAATAAGGCACTGATTTAAATCCAAAAGACTAATACTCTCCCCATTTTCCACATAAAACGAATAACAGGGTTCCAAAATAAGTTCATTTTCTTTAATATAAAGATTTGAAAAAATGTTTTCATCAGATTGTATTTCTTTTAAATAAGAAATATTAAAAATGTCTGTTAATTCAACTTCCTCTAAATTTTCTAAAAGGTTTGGATAATAATAGCATAATGGTACACTATTAGATAAATTTCTTAAATTATCGGCAGTTTGGTAAATCACCGTAGTTTCTCTATCATCAAGAAGCGCATCCTTTTTTTGCAAAAGAAACCCAATTTGATTATCCGAGGTTAGACCAATTTTAACAGTTAAATTTCTTCCATAATCTTGTATTAATGTTTCACCCTTGTACAAAACATTTGTTTTGTATAAGAAATCTACAGGAATGTAGTCATTTTCTATAGCAAATTTTTTCCAAAAGTCAGTCTGAAATTCTACAATTCCCTTATCCAATAAATATTTTTTTAAGTTCATGAAAAAATAATCAGTTTGAAAACGTACAAAGTTGTCAGTTGGATAGTGCACTTCTTCGCCATCTTCTATAACCGTAATTAAAGATTCGTTGTGCCCAATACAAGGATATAAATTTTCTCCATCCCAAGCAAAACTTCTTACATTTTCATAAGGAAGTGTTGCTACAAATAAATCACGATCGCTAATGGAATTGACTCCTATAGTTTTTAAATACGTATTATATTCATCTAAATAATAGGAAAATTTTTCTTCATTATTGGGAAATATCGCTAAAAAATCTAAAAGAGGTTTATAGGCTTCTTCTGGATTTTTCTTAACCTTTTCTTGGCATAAATGAAACAATTCTTCCTCTAAACTTGGACAGTTTTCAATTTTAATCTCAATATTAAGATTAATGCTACTATCTTTCACGGCATTTAAAACATCATTAATATAAGACACATCGATATTTGGATACATTTCTTCGATATCATTTAAAACATAAGAAGGCCCTTCATGTATATAACGATTGAAATCAAAATCGACAAAAGTAAATAAATAATTTGTAATAGTCGTAATATTCGCATAAGAAGTGGAAGGCAATACCAAATCTACAATCTTATTGTTCATGGCTTCATTTAAAGCATGATAACGACTAAGAGCATGATAATAAATTTTATTATCTTTATAACGACTTATAGAATAAGTAGCATGAGAAAGTTCATGCACTAGCGTTTGTTTATTACATCCCGTAATATAGGAAATTTTATTGCTTTTAGGACTATATCTTCCTCCAGAATAGTCTTGAAAGGCTTCATGATAGTCTTCTTCACTCATTTCTTCGGATTCTAAAGTATATAAATTTATATAAAAAATTCGCAAATCGGCATTGGAATCTTCCTCTATTATGGCTTCTGCTAATTCATGAGCTAAAGCTTTGATGTTTGCATCAAGTTTTACATTATAAGATATCGCTTCATCAATATCTTCAAGCGTGACAAAATGATTAGGCAAAATGGCATTTAATTCTTCTAAAGTGTAGACAGGAACTTCTTCATAAGATGGTAGAGTTTCTTTGCATACAACCTCATTTTCTTCTAATTCAATTTCCCAATTGCTAAGCGATTCGTTTGTTTGACTCGCCTCTTCTACAATCGCTGTACTTTGTTGGTTTGAAGAAATATAAGCACTTTCAAGTGTTACAATAGAAGTCGCAAGTAAAAATGCCCCCATTCGAACTTTTTCTGAAAACGTATACGTTTTTGTTGTAGGCAAATGATTCCAATCATGAACGTTGTAAATTTGATTTAATGCCTTATAATCTTCCATAGTTGGATATATATAGTCTCCCTTGCTATCCTTTTCTAAAAAAGTATAGCGATGCTTTGTGTCTACAAAAATTGTAAAAATCTTTTCATTGTAAGGAATGTCAAATAGTTTTTTAAATATATTATTCATATTTTTTCCTTTCTTAGGTTTGAAATAGTTTATTTTTTCCAGATTTTGTCTAGTTTTTCTTTTAATTGTACTTTGTTAAACGGTTTTGCTAAATAATCACTAAATCCAAGACTTAAATATTTCTCACGAGCTCCATCAACAGCATCGGCGGTTAGGGCAATTGTTGGTATGGCAAACAATGGTTTTTCTTTTAACTTCTGCATTGTTTCTTCTCCACCCATTACAGGCATCATAATATCTAGAAGGATTAAATCAAATTCATTACCTTCTACTACTTTTTCTAGTACTTCTTGACCATTTGCACACTCTGTAATTTGAAAATCAAAACCAGCTAATGCTCTTTTAGCAACTTTAATATTTAACTTATTATCATCTACTAGAAGAACTTTTTTAGGTCCATAGTTTGGTTCTACATCTAACAATTCGATTGGATCTTTTGTAGGAGCATTTAATTTACTAATTCTTTGAGGTATTTGAACCATAAATATGGAACCTTCTCCAAAAGTGCTTTGAACGTTAATCTTTCCGCCCATCATTTCTACTAAGTTTTTTGTAATAGCAAGACCAAGTCCTGTACCTTCAATCGTTGTATTTCTTTCTACATCTAAACGGTCAAATTTATTAAATAAACGATTAACATTTTCTTGTTTGATTCCTTTTCCAGTATCTTTTACGCTAATCATGAGGTAGCATATGTCGTTTTTATTAATACACTTCATATCAAGTGTTATTGTTCCTTTATCGGTATACTTTATAGCGTTTGAAAGTAAATTGTTAATAACTTCTTTTACATGAACTTTATCTCCTAAAAGTTCATAAGGAATATCACTGGCAATATTCATTTTAAATTCAATAGGTTTTGTTCCTATACGTGTCGTTGTAACACTAACTAGTTTTTCTACTTCATCCACAATTTGATAAGGACTACTTACAATTTCCATTTTTCCTATTTCAATTTTATTAATGTCTAAAATATTACCAACTATTTCTAGTAATGTAGCAGAAGCGTTATTGATATCTTCTATGTCTTCTATAACTTGAGGTGGAACTTCATCTTTAAAAGAAGCGATATCTTCAGATAGACCTACTATTGCATTTAAAGGAGTTCTTATTTCATGAGACATACTTGATAAAAAATCAGACTTAGCATGGTTTGCTTTTTCTGCAGCATCTTTGGCATATTGTAGTTCGTTGATTAATTTTAAATCAGGGTTTTCAATGGTATGGTACATAACTAATAATGCAAAAGAAATGCAATACGTTTCTGTAATGATTTCAGGATAATATATTCTTAAAACTAACCCAACTCCTAACAATAAAATGAGAATAGTTAATGGAATACATTTTTTCAAATCTATATGTTTTTTAAAAATAAGGATTAAAGTAGAAATAATTATCAAAATAACGTTAATAATAATACCGATAATTGCTGCATAATAAGAAAGTCCTCCAACATCTAATATTTCATCATAATTAATAACTTTTATTGGGAGAATTAGAATTAGCAGAATTATAAGAAACAAAAAAACAATGTAAAAGTTATGAAACTTCTTTGACAATGAACTATTATTTTCCAATAGGATAGCATTATATTTCAAAAAGAAATAAGAAAGTAAAAATGTTAAACTTAAATGAATTCTTTGAATAATACCAATAATAAACTCAATTCCTTCCTTTTTTGCAAAAATGTATCCAAACAAAGCAAATAACGAATAAGCTAAATTACAAATTAACATTATGGAATATAATTTTGTTTCTGCATTTTCAATATTTTTCTTAGCAAAAAAGATAATCACTAAAAATAAACTAATTGTTAAAGATGCAATTAATAACCAAATACCGCTCATTCCCTCTACCTCTATTCTAGAGAATAGCATAACATAAAAAAGACTTTAGATAAAGTCAATTTGTTAATTTTCTTTTTAAGCTTTCTTGTGAACGATATTCTTCCAAATTTTTTAAAATAGTATCTATATTTTTTAAAACATTAATATAATTTTCAAATCTTTCAGTGCTTGCTAAAAAGAAACTTGGATTGAGTGCAATAAATTCTTCTAAATCACTTTCAATTTCTTGTGGTTCAGGATTATGTTTATCTTTATACCTTGTTTTTTCAATTTCTTTTAATCCATAATCCTTAGAAGTTCCATCAAGTACATTATCTATAAATTCTTGGTAAGCATTAGAGCTTAATTCTCTTCTTTTAAGAGTATATAGCATGTCTTCATCTTGATTTATAAATCTTTTTTCTCCACTATATTCACGAATTAACTCCCATTTTAAAGTAGCTAAAACATCTCGAAGATTACGTGATTCTTCTTTAATATTATTTGAATTAAGAGAATCTGCTAATATTTCTTTTCCATAACTTATATATAAATCTTTTCCATATTTTACAATAGAAGTAGGCACAATAGGTGCACCAGTTTCTAATGCTGTTTTTATAGTACCATCATAAATAGGCATTACTACTTTATTAGAAATCACATTAAATGCACCTTCAGGATAAATTTGAACATTTATTCCATTTAATAGATGTTTTACCATACTTTTTTGTCCAATATGACAATCTTCTCGAACATCTTCACCAGTATCGGCAAAAATAGCACCAATCTTGTTGGTGAGTATTTTCTCAGGACTTTTATATAAAGAACCTGGGTCTCCCCAAAAAAAGCACGCTTGTTCTCCTTTTGTCAAAATAGATGCTTCTATATCGTATCTTCCAATATGAGTAACAGCATAAATTTTGGGAACATTTAAATTAGGAGTTCTCAAATCTTGATGTACTTTTACATTATAAGATAGAAGTTTCAATTCCCAACCGAATATTGTTTCTAGTTTTTTGTGTTGTTTATCAAAATACTCACGTGTCTTTATTGGTGCATCCGTAAGATACTCATATTTTCGCAAATCACGATAATATTGCTCTAATTCCTTTTGCTTCGTTAACATACGTTCTATTAAATTTTTCTTTTTAAATTCTTCCATTCTATTTCCCCCCTCATTTAGATTGATTATTATAAAGAATTGAGTTTCTAATTAACTAAAAGATGTCTAAAACTAATTATTTTTCGTCTAAAATATCCTCTCTATTCTTTTTCATTATATTTCCATATTAAAAAGTTCGCAAGAAAAAAGAAATAATTTGTATCATATTTGACACAAGTTATTTCTTACTGGCATTTAAATAATTAATTTTTATTCCTTGCTTTTTGAATTTTGTTTCGTATTCGGTTTCTACATTGGGTATTTCTGTACTTGCTAAATCTAGAGAAACATCGTCAAATGTGTATCCATAATTGTTTAAATTTTTCAAACTACTCGCAAATAAAATAAGATTATCGGTTTTTTGGATAATTCTTTTTTCTCCACCCATTATTTCATCCACAAAAATATTTTCATAAATATCCAAGAAAATAGGACTTGTTAATCTTCTTTTGGCATGACGTGTTTTAGGCCATGGATCGGAAAAGTTTAGATAAATACAGTCTATTTCATGATTAAAGATGTCAGGTAAATTTAATGCATCTACACATAAAAGACGTAAATTAGGAAGTGGATCCTTGTTTACTTTCTCAACAGCACGTACTAAAACACTTTCGTATTTTTCAACTCCAATAAAATTGATATTGGGATTATTTTTAGCCATTTCATGGATAAACTTGCCCTTTCCCATTCCAATTTCTAAGTGAATTGGATTGCTATTTCCAAAAATAGATTCCCAATTTCCTTTTAAAGTTTCTGAACTCCATTTTACTACATATTCACATTCTTCTATAATACTTTTTGCATTTTTTACATTTCTTAATCTCAACTTAATCACTACTTTCTAAACTTTTGCATATAATAGCAACATAAGGAAGTGTTTTTTATGAAAAAAGACCGTAATGCCTTTTTTAACGAGGCAAATTTCTCTCAATCTAGTTATATGGGAACTCCTAATATGCCAAATATGAATGGCAATTTTGGTAATACGATGCCTACCTATGGTTCTCAGGCCAGTCAAAGTTTTTATTCAGGACCTGTACCGATGAATTATAATCCACAAAGTATGGGGACTGATTATACAAGTGATTTAGAGTCAAGACTTGCTAAAATCGAACGTCAAATCAACCGTATGGATGCTCGTATTAGTAGATTAGAATCCAAAGGAGTTACAACAACGGAAAACTTTGATAACACAACCAATATGTATATGCTTTAATTTTTAACTTACCTTACTTCTGGTGAGTTTTTTTATAATCTTATTTACGGTAGACTCTCCAAATACTTTGGTAAGTAATCCCATTTTATAAGTAATTCCTAGATAAACGACTGCACCTAGACAACTTATCATTCCTATATAAATACAACAAGAAAATTTGCTAGCATAATTTATAGGAATTAACCATTTTAAAACTAAAACGACAAGTAACATGGCGATGGTTGGTAAAATAAGTTTTTCAGCCATTTTTATTGTTTCTTTGTAGTTTAATCCATGTTCTTTCTTTAGTTTTTTTAAGGATAATGTGAATGCTAAAATATAGCCAGTTGCAGTAGACAAAATGGCGCCTAGATATGGAGGAAGTCCTAGTTTATAGAACAATAGCATATAGGGAATGTTTAAAAGCATATTTGTTGTAAGACCAATAATAACACTTCGATAAACTACCTTTGATTTGTTTAAACCATGAAGTGCTGAGTTCGTAACTAAGAACAAGTTATAGAATAAAGAAACTAATATTTGCATTGCAAAGATTAACGCTCCTATTTCACTATAGCCATAAAATACACTCCATACACTTTTAGATAATAAAGATAATCCTACACACATTGGCAGACAGATAACTAAAATAAGTTGTAATGCTTTATTGAATTTGCTATTCACTTCATCCCATTTTTTTAATGTATAAGCACCAACTATAGTTGGAATTAAACTCGTCACCATTCCAGTAGCAACAGAATTAACAATCATACTGATTTTGGTAGACCATGTCGTAATCGCCGTTGTTGCAAACTCAATGGATGAAGTCTCTAAACCTAATGCTTCCAAAGTTCTTAAAATCATGACCATATCTAAAAAATTATTAATGGAAAACACAATGGTAATGATAATAAAAGGAATGGCATAGGATATGATTTTTTTGCTTATTTCTTTATTAGTTATGTTATCTTTTTCTTCTATTTTTGTAAGATCAAGTTCTTTTCTGCTTTTATTCATTTTGAATAATAAATAGAATAATGCAACGATACCACCAACACTAGCTCCAAATACAGCGATACCAATTGCGTACTTCATAGGTACTTTAAATAAATGTAAAGCTAGATAACATCCCCCTAAAAGGGTAACAATACGAAATACTTGTTCTAGTACTTGGCTTATCGAAGAAATCCCTATAATATTGTGACCTTGTAAATAGCCTCTTGTAATGCTTAAATAAGGAACAATTAAAATAGCGAGTGAAGTCATACGGATTACGAATGTTACTTCCTCGATTGTAGTTCCTCCTGTTAACTCTCCTAAAATCATGGAAGATAAAGGACGTGCAAAAAGAATTAAAATAAGAAAAATAACAATAGATATCATACTTATCATTTTAAGACCAATGGAGAATGCTCTTTTTTTGGCATCTTTTTTTCCTAATGTATTATATTCTTTGATGATTTTACTTAAGGCTAAAGGTAAGCCTGCTGTTGATATATCTAAAAAAATGGCATAGATGTTATAGCCATAAGCATATAAGGCACTTCCGGCGGCTCCAACCATTGCATAAAAAGGAATGACGTAAAGCATTCCTAATATTTTTGTAATCACTATTGCCAGGGTAGCAATAATCGTTCCTTCGATAAATGAACTTTTTTTCATAAAACCACTCATTCTTTTGGGCTATAAACAATAAGAGCAGAAAAGCAATAGATTTGTTCTTCTCCACATACCGCAATAGCAACGTTATACTTGACATCTATTATATCACTACTTGTTCCAGATAGAAAGGCATTAATTGCTCTTTCTAGGTCACGTTCATGGGATTCATCAAAGACTTTTACTTTCATTTTTCCACCACCTTTTTATTAAGGATAGCAAAAATAAGTTGCAAAAAAGGACGAATATTTGACAAATGTTCTAAAAATGTATAGAATATGCGCTAAAAAGAAGGGGTTTTTATGAAATATAAAGATATTTTTTATTTAAAAGAAGAACAATATTATGCAATTAATCAACGTCATTTCAAAAATTTTGTTGAGAGTTTTAAAAACGAATTTAGAATCGATATAACAGAATTAGCAAAAAGTGAAGGAATTCCTAACAATGATTTTGTTAAACAATTTTACCTTTTAAAATATGCAATCAATTTATAGGGAGTTTCTAAAAATAAAAGTCACAATTTATGGAGTAATAACAAGAC
>CASDHD010000011.1 GCA_949280095.1 uncultured Bacilli bacterium | reverse complement strand
CAGGAAAAGAAGATGGATATGTGTTTGAAAGTATAACATGTAATAATGGAGCAGATGCTGAATGGGATAATGAGCAATGGGGGATGTTTATAAAAAAATTAACAACAAGTAAAACAACATGTACAATATCATTTAAATCAAAGGAAACCATACCTACTACTGGAAGTTTTAGCGAATATATAACAAAATTATCAAGCATTTCAGATGAATTAGTCTATGATGAAACTGTAGATAATAACTTAAGATATATAGGAGCAAACCCAAATAACTATGTAACATTCAATAATGAATTGTGGCGAATCATAGGAGTAATGAACAATATCAAAGATAGTAATGGGAATACAGGAAGCCATATTAAACTTATTAGATATGACAAAATTGGAGGTTATTCATGGGATAATAAGGCGAGTGGAACTGGCTCTTCTACAAGTGAAAATGGAAGCAATGATTGGACGGACAGTGCATTAATGAATGTCTTAAATAAAGGAGCTTATTGGAATCGGACGAGCGGAACCTGTCCTTACCCCAAATATATTTCAGATACATCATGTGATTTTACTAACACAGGACTAACAAATGATGCAAAAAGCATGGTAGCAAATGTCGTATGGAAGTTAGGTGGAAGTTCAACTTATACTGGTGTAACAACTAATATGTATTATGAAAGAGAAAGAGGGACAGAAGTCTATAGTGGAAGACCAACAGAATGGACGGGAAATATAGGCTTAATATACCCAAGTGATTATGGCTATGCGACAAGTGGAGGAAGCACAACAAGTCGTGATACTTGTTTAAATACAAATTTATCTAATTGGGATAATACGAGTGTAAGCGATTGTAGAAATAATGATTGGCTTTATTCAAAAAATTTTTATAGTTGGACCTTAACTTCAGGCACTAGCAATTCGGATTTTGGGATTTATATTTCCAGCACTGGGTATGTCCGCTATGGCATTCCGAGCGACGGTTATTACATCTATCCAGTCTTATATTTAGACTCTAAAGTCGAAATAACGAGCGGAGAAGGAAGCCAAGAAAATCCATTCCAAATAGGTATTGGAGAATAAAGTGATCTGTTTTGTTTTGTCATAATCGCTTTCCATTGAAAAAGTTGAGTTTCACGTGAAACATGTTGAAATATGTTTTAAAAACTGATATTATTTATTTGTGCAACGAATATATTGTAACCTGGTCAGAATCGGAAGATAGCAGCCACATCAGTCTCTGTTCGTGTGCACTTTTTTATTGATTCTAAAGGTGAGAAGTATGATAAATGATATGGATATTATAAAAGAATTGATTAGCTTGGCTAATAAGGCTTTTCAAAAAGGAGAAATACCTGTTTCAGCAATTTTAGTTCAAAATGATAAAGTGATTTCTAAAAATTATAATTTGAAGGAAAAGAAAAAGGATATTACAGCTCATGCTGAAATATTATGTATTAGAGAAGCAGCAAAAAAATTAAGATGTTGGAATTTGTCCAGTTGTGATTTATATGTTACTTTGAAACCATGCAATATGTGTATGGAAATTATTAAACAAAGTCGTATTAATAATGTTTATTATTTACTTGATAAATTAGATTATAAACATGAATTTGCAAAGACTAGTTTGCAAAAACTAGAGGCTAAAAATGAAATAGATAGTTATCAACAATTGTTATCCAATTTTTTTCAAAATATGCGATGATAAATTGTTTTTTTATGCTATAATTGTTCTTGTGAGGGGATACTATGGCAAACGATTATAAAGTTTTATATAGAAAATATAGACCAACATCATTTGATGAGGTAGTAGGGCAAAAATATTCGATTAGTATGCTGAAACATGCAGTTGAGAATAATAAAATATCTCATGCTTATATATTTACTGGCCCAAGAGGAACTGGTAAAACAAGTACGGCAAAAATATTTGCTAAAACGATAAATTGTGAGAATCCTTTAAACGGTGTTCCATGTGGAACATGCAGTAGTTGTCAGAATATTAATAATAATGCAGATATTATTGAGATAGATGCTGCATCTAATAATGGTGTAGATGAGATAAGGGAACTTATTAACAATGTGAAAATTGCTCCTTCTTTTAGTAAATATAAAGTTTATATTATAGATGAAGTTCATATGTTGTCTCAAAGTGCTTTTAATGCTTTGCTATTGACTTTAGAGGAACCACCGAATCATATTGTTTTTATATTAGCAACAACGAATATAGAAAGTGTTCCAATCACGATATTATCAAGGTGTCAAAGATATGATTTTAAAAAATTGACAGATGAAGAATTGATAAATCATTTAAAACATATAGCAGAATTAGAGAATATTACGATAACTGAAGATGCAATTGAAGAAATAGCTTACTTATCTGAAGGTGGATGTAGAGATGCTCTTAGTATTTTGAATCAGTTATCCACAAGTAATAACGAAATTAGTTTAGATACAGTTTTAAGTAATTATGGTTCTGTTTCCATGATACAAATAAAGAATATAGTAGAGTATTATATGCAAAATAGTTATGAACAATTGAAAAATACATTTGAGTCACTTGAAAAGTCTTCTATGGATTATAAAATATTTGTTAAAAAACTGATTGATCAATTATTTATCGAAGCTATTGAGTTAAAATTAAAGAAAAAAGATCAGGAATATTTAAAAATAAAAGACACTATATTTGAATTGAATGATTTAATTAATAAAATCAATATTAATGTAGACCCATTTGTTTTGATATTTTTAGTTCTTATTAAGAATATTAGTATTGAAAGTGCTGGTTCTACAGAAGTTGATACAGATTTTAAGAAGACAGAGAACATAAAACAACCTGATGTTAAAATTAATCAATCTGTTAGTTATCAACCAGAAGAGCAAAAAAAAGAAAAAATAAAAGTGGTTGAAGAAACTAAAGAGCAAGCTGAAGAAAATGCAAAACCAGCTGTGAAAGAAAAGGGTTCTACGAAAATAGTTCAAAATGAAGAATATTTAGAGTATTTAGAACAATTGAAGATAGCTCGGGTCAACAATTGTTTTGCTAAAGCAGATAAATCATTACTGTTGACTAGCAAAGAAAAATGGCTTCAATTTAATAATCGTTTAGATTATATAGATGAGATAAAGTCAGTTGTTATCGATTCAGAATTAGTTCTTGCTTCTGATACAATTCATATCATTACAGATAATCAAGTAAGTATAGTTGATATGTTTAATAAAAATCTTGAAAAGATAGAAAAAAAATATCAAGAGCTTATCGGAGATATGATTCACTTTATAGCATTATCTAATTCGGAATGGGATAAAAACAAAAAAGAATATATTAAAAAAATAAAAGAAAAATATGTGTATCAGGTTGTAGAAGAACCTAGTTATAAACATACAGACATTAAAGCTGAAACTCCAGAAAATTCGGAGGAAACTTTATATAGTGATTATACAGATGTTCTAACTATATTTAATGAGGATCATCTAGAAATAAAATAATAAAAAAGGAAAGAGGAAATATTATGAATATGCAAAATTTAATGGCACAAGCACAAAGAATGCAAAGGGATATGCAAAAGAAGAAAGATGAAATTGATAGTACTTTATTTACTGGTAACTCAGAAATGGTAGAGGTTGTTTTTAACGGAAAAAAGGAAATGGTCTCTATTAAAATTAAATCAGAAATTGCAAGTGATGATAAGGAAATTTTAGAGGATATGATTGTACTTGCGTCTAAAGATGCTATAGCTAAAGTAGATAAGGAAATAGAAGAAAAAATGGGTTCTCTTGGTGGCTTAGGTGGACTTTTCTAATGATTTATCCAAAAAAATTAGAAAGTATTATTGAATATTATAAAAAACTTCCAGGTATTGGTGAGAAAAGTGCAGAACGTATGGCCTTATCCACATTAGATTTAACAACAGAACAAATAGAAGATTTTAGTCAATCTTTGGTAGACGCTAAAAATACATTAAGACCTTGTAAAATTTGTGGCCATATTACCGATAAAGAAATTTGTGATGTTTGTAGTGATGAAAGCAGAGATAAAAATATTATATGTGTTTTAGAAGATTATAAGAGTGTTTTTACTTTTGAAAAAGCTGGAAATTTTAAAGGTGTTTATCATGTTCTAGGCGGTTTAATTTCACCTTCAGAAGGAATTGGATATGAAGATATTAATCTTCCTAGTTTATTAGATAGAATAGAAAAGTTGGAACATCCAGAATTAATTTTAGCTTTGAAATCGAATATCGAAGGAGAGACTACAACGCTTTTTATTAAGAAAATTTTAGAAAAGAAGGACGTTGTGATATCAAGACTTTCGTATGGTATTCCAATGGGTGCGGATATTGATTATATGGATACTGTTACTTTAGATAAAGCACTTGATGATCGAAAACAAATATCAGAATAATATTTTATAGGTTTGTCCCATATACTTAATCAAAGGTGATAATCATGGTTAAGAAAATCGTTTCTTTTGTAAAAAAATTTATATTTGCATTTTTGTTATTATATGGATTAAATCTTTGTATTAATTCTTTAAATGTTGTAATACCTATTAACGTTTTCACTTTAGGAACAGTTACTTTTTTAGGGGTTCCAGGTCTAGTGTCTTTGGTAGCAATGTTTTTTATGACAAAATAGAGTAAGTAGGTGGTATTTTGATAGAAAATGAAAATATTAAGACGTTAGTGAAAAAGTTCTATGAACAGAAACTTGCTCATGTTTTTTTAATTGAAACAAATGATAAAAAAGCTTTATTAAAAGATATTCTAGCGTTTGTTAAAATTTTGAATTGTCCAGAAGAGTATGAACCTACTTGCAAAAAATGTAATCTTTGCCATTTATTGAATACCGATAGTTTACCATCCTTAAAAATTATTTTTCCAGATGGACAAGCTATTAAAAAAGAACAAATGGAAGATTTGAAGAGTGCGTTTTCCACGGTCCCTTATTTAACTCGTTATAATTGTTATATTATTAATGACGCAGAAAAGTTTAACAATTCTTCTGCAAATACGATGCTTAAATTTATAGAAGAACCTGAGGAAAATATAGTTGGTTTTTTGATTACAAACAATAAAGAAAATGTCATTCATACCATAAAGAGCCGATGTGAAATTATTAAAGCACAGTATGAAACAAAAGCATCACAATTGATTAAAATGGAAATTAAAGAATTGGCAGAGCAGTATTTGTATAAATTAGAAGTAGAAAAAAGTAAAAGTATCCTTTATAATAAGATTATTCTTGATGAAAAGCTTGAAAAAGAAGATTTATGTTCTATTTTTCAAACGATTTTAAGTATTTATTTGCAAAGATTGCATGGAATAACTTTGGAGAATAATCTGACAAAGTTAAATTTGCTTAGTCAAGAAAATATTATAAAGCGAATTTATTTAGTGAATGAAATCATTGAACGTTTAAATTATAACGTAAATGTGAATTTATTATTGGATTATTTTGCCTTAAGCTTGGAGGGTTGAAATGAATATATATGGAGTGAAATTTAACGAAAAAGGTAAAGTTTATTATTTTAATGCCCATGATTTAAAAATTTATAATAATATTTGCGTAATTGTAGAAACTGAAAACGGTTTGCAATATGGAAAGGTTACAGAAAAAATTAAACAAAGTGAATTGCAGAATAATCAAGAAAATTTTAAAGATATTTTAAGAGTAACAACGAAAGAAGATTATAAAAAACATTTAGCAAATTTAAAAGATGCTGATCAAGCTTTAAGAAAAGCGCAACAACTAGCAGATGAACTTAATCTTGGAATGCGTTTTTTATCTTCTAGTTTTACGTTTGATAAAAAACAATTACTTCTCAACTTTACTGCGGATGAAAGAGTTGATTTTCGTGAACTAACGAGAAAACTTGCAGCTATTTATCGTACAAGAATTGAGTTAAGACAAATAGGCGCTAGAGATAAAGCATGTAGTGTTGGTGGAATAGGACAATGTGGTAGAGAATTGTGTTGTACTTCATTTTTAACTTCTTTAGAGTCCGTTTCTATGAATATGGCTAAAAATCAAAATTTGGCTTTGAATCCTTCTAAAATCAATGGTTGTTGTGGGCGTTTATTATGTTGTCTTGCTTATGAAGATCAAAATTATTTAGAAGCACAAAAGGGTTTACCTACTCTTGGAGATTATGTGACGATTGAGAAAACAAAGGGCAAAGTTGTTTCTGTAGATATTTTAAATCGTAAAATCAAGTTAGATTGTGGTAATGAAATTAAAGAAGTGGATTTGAAAAATGAAAGTCATCAATGATTTATATGATTATGAACATTATAAGATTGCTCAAGACAGTGATGTTTTTAAATTTTCTTTAGATTCTATTTTGCTAGCAGAGTTTGTATCAACTTTGAAGCCAACAGACAAAGTTCTAGATTTGTGTACAGGAAATGCTGTAGTTCCACTTATACTTTCTTATTATTTCCCAAATGAAATTATTGGTTTTGAAATTCAAAAGAATATTGCTGAATTAGCAAAGGAAAGTATTCTCTTAAATAATAAAGAAAATCAAATAAAAGTTATCACAGATGATGTAGGAGTTATCAACAATTATTTCCCAGGAAATAATTTTAATGTTGTTGTAGCAAATCCACCATATTTTAAATACAAAGAAAGTTCTTTAATTAACGAAAATCAATCTAAAGCAATCGCTAGGCATGAGTTAAGTTTGACTTTAGAGGATTTATTTCGAATTACTAAGTATTCTTTAAAAGATAATGGCATCTTCTATTTGGTTCATTTACCAGAAAGGTTGGAAGAAATTCTATATTGTTGTGAAAAGTATCAAATTATTGCTAAGGAAATTCAAATTGTTTATACAAAAGACGACAATCATGCTTCAATAGTTTTGTTAAAATGTATTAAGAATGCAAATAATGCATTGAAGGTTAATAAACCTTTACATATTGGCGATTATAAAAGTTATAAAAATATATTTAGAGGGTAGATATTATGAAATTAATTGTTGGTTTAGGAAATATAGGCAAAGAATATCAAAATACACGTCATAATGTGGGTTTCATGGTATTAGATTCTTATATTCAAAATAATGGATGGCAAAAAAAGTTTGATGGAGAATATCAAATTATAAATTATGGTAGTGAAAAAGTAATGTTTTTAAAACCTTTAACTTTTATGAATAATTCTGGACTTTCTGTTGTTCAAGCAAGTAGATATTATAATATAGAACCAGAAGATATTCTAGTAATTCAAGATGATATGGACATAGAATTTGGTCATCATAAGTTAAAAAAGAATAGTTCTGCAGGGGGACATAATGGTATTAAATCTATTATTTCAGCATTAAATACTGATTCTTTTGCAAGATTAAAAATAGGTATCTCTCATGATAAAAATAAGGATACAATCCATTATGTTTTAGGAAAGTTTTCAAAGGAAGAAATGAATACTTTAAATAAAAATTATAAAATATATAATGAGATTATAGAATCCTTTATTTATAATGGGATAGAAAGAACAATGAATAAGTATAATTTTTAGGAGGCAACATGAAGTGGTTAGAAGAAAAATTTCCAAAAGATATTAATATAAGGATTACAGGATTAACGAAAGAATTAAACGTTTTCTATTTACTTTCTCTATTTGAAAATAAAAAAGATAATTTACTTGTAGTCACCAATTCTTTATACGAATGTAATCAATTGTTTTCATTGTTAAGTACATATAGTGATGATGTGCTTCTTTTTCCTATGGATGATTTTTTATCTTCTGTTGCTCTGGCAGTTTCACCAGATTTAAAAATTAAACGGTTAGAAACATTAAAAAAGTTAGATGCTAAGAAGCATATTGTCCTTACCAATTTAACAGGATATTTGAAGTTTTTGCCTCCTATAAAAGATAGTAAAGAAAAAGAATTAAATTTAAAAATAAACGAAGAAATAAAACGAGAGGAGATTATTTCTCGTTTAGAAGAATATGGTTATACAAGAGATTCATTGGTTACAGCTACTGGAACATATGCAGTGAGAGGATTTATTTTAGATATTTTTTCTACGTTTTTAGACCATCCTGTTCGAATTGAGTTCTTTGGAGATGCTATTGAATCTATTCGATATTTTGATGAAGATACCCAGTTGTCTTTAGAACAGTTAGATGAAATAACCATTAGTCCTTATGATGAAATTACGACAGATGGACATAATGCACTTTTGGATTATTTAGATAATCCGATTGTTACTTATTATGATTATGGACAAATTGAGGTTGCTTATAAGAAGTTATTAGAAGATATTATGGAATATAAGAAAAATAATGATATTCCTAACGAAACAACTTTTATGTATGAAATGGAAAATTTTGCTATATCAAAAATGGTATATATAGATACTATAGCAAATGTTCCTTTCAGTGAATTACAAACTTATTCCTATCAATCTTTAGAGATTGAGAATTTTCGTTCTAATTTTGAACTTCTTAAAGATAAAGTCTTTCTATGGTTGAAAAAGAAAAAAACTGTTGTATTTTGTTTATCTAAAGAAAGTCAAATTAAACAAATGAAAGAGTTATTTGATATAGTTCATGTTCTAAAAAAAGACGAATTAATAGATAATCAAATTAATATTATTCAAAAAAAGATAAACCAAGGCTTTATTTTAGAAGATATCGTAGTGATTTCAGAATATGATATTGAAGAAGTTCATCATGGTGATATTAAGTATAAAAACACTTTAAAAATTGGGAAGAAAGTTAATTCTTTAAATAATTTAGAACTCGGAGATTATGTGGTGCATAGAAGTCATGGAATAGGTATTTATAATGGTGTTGTTACTTTAAAACAAATGGGATTAGAAAAGGATTTTATTCAAATTAATTATTTAGGTAGTGATAAGGTTTATATACCCGTAGAGAAGATTACAAGTATTTTTAAGTATACGGATAAAGATGGAACAAAACCAAAAATTAATAAGTTAAATAGTACTTCATGGGAATTAAAAAAGAGACAAGTTCAAAAGAAGATTAAAGACATTTCCGAGGAATTAATGCGTTTATATGCACTTCGAAGTAGTACTAAAGGAACTTCTTATATAGATTATCCTATGGAGGATTTGTTTGCTATGGAATTTCCTTATGAAGAAACGAAAGACCAACTTAAAGCTATAGATGATATTCAAAATGATTTAAGAAGTCAAGTTCCTATGGATAGACTTTTGTGTGGTGATGTTGGGTTTGGAAAAACAGAAGTTGCATTTCGTGCTATGTTTAAAACAATTCTAAATAATAAACAAGTTCTATATTTATGTCCTACTACGATTTTATCGAAACAACAATATGCATCTGCTTTAAAAAGATTTTCTAGTTATCCAATTGAAATTGCTTTGTTAAACCGTTTTACTTCTACTAAAGAAACAAAACGAATTTTAGAAGATTTAAGTCATGGTAAAATTGATATTTTGTTTGGAACGCATCGCTTGTTAAGTGAAGATGTGAAGTGTAAAAATTTAGGATTACTTGTTGTGGATGAGGAGCAAAGATTTGGTGTGACTCATAAAGAAAAGATTAAAACTCTCAAAAATGATATAAATGTTTTAACGCTTTCTGCAACACCGATTCCTAGAACAATGAAGATGGCTATGAGTGGATTAAGAGATTTATCCATTATTGATACAGCTCCTGTAAATCGTTATCCAGTGCAGACTTATGTTCTATCTGAAAATGAACTAATTGTAAAAGATGCGATTTATAAGGAACTAACGAGAAATGGACAAATTTTCATTTTGTATAATAAGGTGGCTTCGATTAGTGATTTTTGTGATAAATTACGAATATTAATTCCAGAAGCACGAATCAACTTTGCACATGGGAAAATGACAAAGAAAGAACTAGATGATATTATGGAATCTTTTGTTGCTTTTGAGTTTGATATTTTAGTTTGTACAACAATCATAGAAACAGGGATTGATATTCCAAATGCCAATACTTTAATTATTTATGATGCAGATCATTTTGGTTTAAGTCAGCTTTATCAAATTCGTGGTCGCGTTGGTAGAAGCGACAAAATTGCTTATGCCTACTTATTGTATGATAAACATAAAATGTTAAATGATATTGCTGTGAAACGTTTGCAGGCGATTAAAGATTTTACTGAACTTGGTAGTGGGTATCGTATTGCTATGCGTGATTTATCATTACGTGGTGCAGGGGATATTTTAGGAAGTGAACAAGCAGGATTTATCGATTCTGTTGGTATCTCTTTATATACTAAGATGGTAGAGGAAGAAATTAAACGTTTACATGGTGAAGAGGTAGAAGAAGATACAGATGCGAAATCTTTGGTGAATGTAAGTACACATATTAGTGATGAATATGTTCATGATGAAGATATTAAAATTGAAATTCACCAGATGATTAATGAGATTGAGGATGCTGCTTCTTTAAAACGAGTACAGAAAGTATTGGAAGACCGTTTTGGAAAGATAACAGAAGAGATACAAATTTATATGTATGAAGAGTGGTTTGAAAAACTTGCAAAACGTTTAGATATTTCATATGTGAAACAAACAGATCGCATGATAGAGTTAGAAATTCCAGAATCGTATTCTTCTAAGGTAAAAGGTGATAAGTTATTTTTTGAAGCTTATAACATTAATTCAAGTTTTTCGTTCAAATATGTTAATAAAAAAATTATCATTACATTGTTGTTGAAACGTGGTGAAAAACATTTCTTGTATTCATTAGTACCTTTGTTAGAATTAATTCTTCATGATGTAGCAGAGGATTAAATAAAGTCTTCTGCTTTTTTAATTTCATAAGTAAGAGGAATGATATTATCATTTCGTACAAAGTTTGCTAGAAATTTATCTTGTTTTTTGCTAATAATAACGCCAATTGTTTTGTTATGAAAAGGCTCTTTTGCTTGTTTATAAAATTCGATTTGTGCTTTATCTTCTTTTTTCAATTCTCGTAACTTTAGTTCAACAGCAAAGAAGCAATTTAATTTGTAATTGAATAGAAGGATATCGATATGATAATTTTTATTGTTATAGTTTATTTTATATTGGTTGTCGATTAAAGCAAAACCTTCTCCTAATTGGTAAAAAAAGTTTTGTAATTTATCAAGAAGAGCTATTTCTAAGTCATGTTCATTTCGAATAGTTTTATTTTTTTCTAATTCAATAAGAATGGGATTTTTCATTTGTTCTAAAAATGTGGTTGGCTTTTTGGGTGCTATAATTTCTATTTTATTAGGTTTAGTTACTAATCGTTCATAGGCATTATTTTTGATTTCTTTTTTTAATTCTCTTACAGATAAATTTTTTGTGATACATTGATTTATATAAAAGTTTCGTTTATTTTCCTCTTTGATTGGAAGAATTTCTACTATTTGAGATCAAGAAAGTTGCGACAGCGTCGCAATAATTGGAAATATTAAATACATCTTTCTAAATCTAGTTAAATGAGTGTAGTCATATCCATGTCCATATTTTTGAGAGTATTTTATACTCCATTCTTTAATAAGACCATTCCCATACTTTGCTCTTTCTTTACCACCTTGTGCTTCTACTAAGAGTCTTCCTATGTTCCAATAGGTTTCTAAAGTACTTTGATTTTCTTCTAATATTCTGGTCTTTTTACTAATTTCATTTTTTTTGATATAGTTTTCTATTTCTGAATAATAATTGATAAGAATAACCTCCTTCTATATACATATATACAACGCAAATTTAGAATTTCCTTTTTTTCTTTGCAATTTTTCTTTTCTTTTGCATATTTTTCTTTCTATAACTCAAACTAAGTACGTAAGGAGTGATTATCTTTTGAAGTCAACAGGTGTAATTCGTAGAATTGATGAGTTAGGAAGAATTGTTTTGCCAAAAGAAATACGTCGTAATTTAGGAATACGTGAAGGAGAAAATCTAGAAATATTTGTAGAAGAAGATAAAGTAATTTTAAAAAAACATTCTAAAATTAAAGATTATAAAGAAACTATTCATATGATTGGAAATTTAGTTACACAAGTATACGAGATAAGTTTAATGATTACAGATCGTGATAAGATTGTTTATTCTAACAAGTTTCCGTCTTATGAGGGTACAGAGTTGGATATGAAATTGATTCATCTTATTCATAATCGTGAAAGTATTGTAAAAAGTGAATTGCAAAGCTATAAGTTAAATGGTGAAGAAAAGAGTGGTTTTTATTTTATCCAACCGATTATTTCTTCAACTGATTGTTTAGGACTACTTTTACTATTTTCAGAAAAACCAATTGGAGAAGAAAATATTAACTTATTAAAATTTATAGCCAATCTTATTGTGAATAAAGTTGATATTTCTTGATGAACTAAAAATTATGTGTTAATATACAGATAATTAATGAAGAAGGAAAGAGTAGTGCTTTTTCTTTATGAGAAGAGAGTTTACATTTGGTGAAAGTAAATATAAAGATGAGTATGAACATGGCTCTGGAGTTAAATCGGAGACTTCACGTTACGAAGAAAAGTGCATGATTAAAATCATGAATTAAGGTGGTACCGCGGATTATGTTTCGCCCTTAATTTATGATTTTTTTGTTTTTTTAGGAGGAATGATGATGCTATATGTTAGTAAAAAACAAGCAGAAGCTTATAGTGGAGATGGCTATTCGGGATTAGATTATCCAATGACAGACCCTGATATTAATTTTGCGGTGATTAAAATAGAGGGAAGAAGTCCAAAGACAGGTTTTCAAGTAAATATAGATTGCAAAGAAATGCTTTATATTTTAAATGGGAACGGAATAATGTATTTAAAAAGTAATAGTGAAGAAATTCATTTTGAACAAGGAGATATTATTCTTTTAAATAAGAATGAATGTTATGCTTTTGATGGTCATTTTGAAGCAGCTGTACCATGTACACCGGCGTGGACAAGTGAACAACACAAGTATGTAGATTAAAGATTTAAGGAGATGTTTTATGCCAGGAGTAGGAATAGGAATTTTAATTTTAAATGATATGAATCAAGTACTTATGATTTTAAGAAATGAAGATCCCAATAAGGCTTTAAGTGATATGCATTTAGAAGGTACTTGGACACTTCCTGCTGGAAAAGTAAAAACTGGAGAAACTATTTTTGATGGAGCGATAAGAAAAGCAAAAGAAGAAGTGAATTTAAAGGTTTCTAATTTGAAATTAATATCTGTTGCAGATGATATAAATGAATATTCCCATTTTGTGACTCTAGGGGTATTAGCACGGATGTATAGTGGCTCTATTGATTTAGGAAATACGGAAGAACATGTAGATTATGGTTTTTTTGATTTAGATAAATTACCAGAAAATATATGTAATCCATCTAGGAAAATCATAGTGAATTATTTAAATAATAGAATTTATAATGAGAAGAAAGAGGATTAAAGTTATGAATAAAATAGTTATGATAACAGGTGCACGTAGAGGATTAGGACTTGCATGTGCAAAAAAATTTGCTGAGGGGGGGGTACTGTGTTGTATTGAATAGTAGGAGTCATGAAGAAGAAATTCGTGTTATTTCTAAAGAGTTAGAAGAAAAATATTCTATAGAGTGTCTTGTTTGTATGGGAGATATTGCAGATGAAGAAGATGTAAAAAGAATGCTTGATGAAGTACAAAATAAATTTGGAAGATTGGATGTACTTGTTAATAATGCTGGGATTGTTTATGATATGGAAATAGTAGAAAGGGCAACAAGTGTATTTGAAGAAACAATGCATAATAATGTAACTGGTACTTATCTAATGTGTAAGTATTTTGGTGGATTTATGAATAGCCAAGATTTTACGACGAGAATTGTTAATATATCGAGTACGAATGGTATTGATTGTAATTTTCCAACAAGTATAGATTATGATGCTTCTAAAGCGGCGATTAATTCTTTAACACGAAACTTTGCTATAGAATATGCTCCTAAAATTTTAGTAAATGCTGTAGCACCTGGGTGGATTAATACAGATATGAATAAAGATTTACCTAGTGATTTGGTAGAAGAGGAGACTTCTAAAATTTATTTAAAACGATTTGCAGAATCAGAAGAAATTGCGAGTTTAGTATATTATTTAGGAAGTGATGAAAATACTTTTATAAATAATGAAGTTATAAAAATAGATGGTGGATATTAAAAAGAAAAGAGGAATATTATGAAAGAAAAATATTATATATCAACAGCGATTGCTTATACTTCAGGAAAACCTCATATTGGAAATACGTATGAGATTGTTCTTGCAGATAGTATTGCTCGTTATAAAAGATTAAAAGGATACGATGTTTATTTTCAAACAGGTACAGATGAACATGGTGAAAAGATTGAATTAAAAGCACGTGAGGCAGGTGTTACCCCTAAGGAATTTGTGGATACTGTTGCAAATGAAATTAAAAGTATTTGGGACATTATGAATACGAGTTATGATAAATTTGTACGTACGACAGATGAACAGCATGAAAAAATCGTTCAAAAGATATTTAAAAAAATGTATGACCAGGGAGATATTTATTTAGGAGAATATAAAGGTCTTTATTGTACACCTTGTGAATCTTTTTGGACAGAGTCCCAACTTGTGGAAGGTAAGTGTCCAGATTGTGGGAGAGTTGTAGAAGAAAAAACGGAAGAAGCTTACTTTTTTAAATTAAGCAAATACCAAGATAAATTAGTAGAGTATATTGAGACTCATCCTGATTTTATACAACCAGAATCTCGTAAGAATGAAATGATAAATAATTTTTTGAAACCAGGACTTCAAGATTTGTGTGTATCTCGTACTTCATTTGATTGGGGAATACCAGTTGATTTTGATGCAAAACATGTTGTTTATGTATGGTTAGACGCATTAACGAATTATATAACAAATATTGGGTATGACCCAGATGGTAGTAGTGAAGAATTTTCAAAATGGTGGCCAGCGGATTTACATTTAATTGGAAAAGATATTATTCGTTTTCATACGATTTATTGGCCATGTTTCTTAATGAGTTTGGATTTAACTTTACCAAAACAAGTGTTTGGGCATCCTTGGCTTATTATGAGTGATGGAAAGATGAGTAAAAGTCGTGGGAATGTGATTTATGCTGATGATTTAGTCCACGAGTTTGGTGTAGATGCGGTGCGTTATTATGTTTTACATGAAATTCCTTTTGCTTCAGATGGTGTGTTTACAAGAGATTTATTAATTGAAAGAATTAATGGTGATTTAGTCAATATTTTAGGTAACTTAGTCAATCGTACGATTTCAATGGCTAAAAAATATTTTGATAGTCACTTAGAAAATAGAAAGGTGAATGAAGGTGTTGATACTGAATTAATAACTATGGTAAATACATTAGAAGAAAAGATAGAAAATAAAATGGATAATTTAGAAATTGGTTCTGCTATTGATGAAATATTTGAGTTATTACGTCGTAGTAATAAATATATTGATGAAACTACTCCTTGGGTTCTTGCAAAAGAAGAAGATAAGAAAGATAGATTAGAAACGGTTCTTTATAATTTGATAGAAGCAATTCGGGTAAGTGCAGTATTTATAGAACCTTTCTTACCTGAAACAAGTGAGAAAATTTTAAGTCAAATTAATACAAGTGATAAATTGTTTCGATTTAATGAAAACGATGTTTATGATTTAAATGAAGCAGAAATTTTGTTCCAAAGAATAGAGATGAATAAGAATTAAGAGCAAGCGTATTGCTTTTTTTCTTTCCTTTTTTTTAAATTCGTGTATAATAAGTGCTGTTATAAAAAAGGGGATTTTAAGAATGAACTATGAAAGTGTATTTTATCAAAATGAAGAACAATATAAAGATTTAAACAATCAAAAATTAAAAGAATTTGTAGAATTATTTTTAGGGCAAACAAAGATAGATATAGAAGAAGTCAAATTAATCTATATGGTGAAAGAAAATGATTATGATGATTTAAGTCGTTCTTTAAAAGATTATGTTTTTAAATTTTACCCACAATATATTTCTCTTTATTATCAATTATTAGAAGAAAGTCATTATAAAATGTTTTATGATATTTTAGATAGTATGTTTATTTTAGGAGTTTCAACCAATAAGAGATTGAATCGAGAAAAAAGCGAATTGCTTTTAAATTCCCCTTATATAGAAAATATTTCTTATAATAATGGAATGGTGGTATTAAATAGTTGTTTTGGAAAATATTCTTTTTGTAGTTTACGGGATTATTTTCGTGGAAGTTATAGTAAAATGGCTTATGTAAGAAATAATAACAATATGCCAGGAGATTGTCATAATGTTTCGTGGGATTTATTACAAATTTTGGATAATGCAAGTTTGGTTACACAACTTTTACCCTTTTATTATAGAGGTACTTTTTATCATAGTGTAGTACAAGATGAGGATGGTATGTTTATTGATTTAGCAAATGAAGCCGTTTATGATGAAGAAGTAAGAAAAAATTTATATCAAGGACAAATTATTTGTAAAACAAAAAAGGAGGATTTAGAAAGTCATTTGTATGATGCTATAACTGCTTCTAATAATCCGTATATAGAAGAAGAATTTAATAAAGCATTATTACTTGCTTTACATAAACAAAGCGTAGATATGAAAAAAAATCTTGTTAAATAAAATCTTGACTCTTCCCTTGAGGTTAGGATTAAAATGCAATTGAAAGAGAGGAAGATTATGATTAAAATTGGAGATTTTGCAAAATTATTTAATGTTTCACTTAAAACAATTCGTTATTATGAAAAGAAAGGTTTATTAACTCCTGCTTTTGTAGATATTTATTCTGGGTATAGGTATTTTGATAAATCCAATATCATACAAATGAGTAAAATTATGGCTTTAAAAGAATTAGGCTTAGAATTAAGTGAAATTCATAATTTAAGTGATGATTTAGTACAGAAAAAAATAAAAGAATATGAAGAACAAATAAAAAAATATTCCAGTCAAATTCATATTTTGAAAACTCTTTCAAAAGAAGATGGAGGAATGAAAAATTTGAAAACGTTTATTAATGACGAAAATGCTATAGGTAAATGGCAATTGGAAGGAGTTTATGAAAGAAAGAAAGACTATCCAAAAAAAACAATTGAATTTGATTTAGGAATAAAAGAATTATATTTAATGCCAAGTGGTCAAGAATATTGGGTCATTTCTTGGACAAAAGGAATTCTTTATATTTCGGGGCGTGAAAATAAGTATGAGATAGAAAATGATACGATGTTTGTGGAGTTAATAGATCCAATGGATAAAAATGAGGCTAAGATAGCAGTATACAAAAGAGTAGATAATCGTATTTATACTGTTGACGATATTCGGGTAAGGGACAATACGCAAATAGATTTTGTGGAAGATAAAAAATTAATTGGATTTTGGAAAAGTATTGATTTTATTAATAATAAAGATGAATTTGCTTTAAGAGTGGAAAAGAGTACGTATGATTTATCCATGAAACAAATTGTTGTTACTCCTGATAATAAGGTTATGATTGATTATGGAGATAATATTATTAATACTACTTATACTAAAGGTTATATTCTTGATTTATGTCTTAAAGATACACTTTGTAAATATGATTATAAAACTATTAATGGGAAAGATTATTTAATTGTTGAGTGGAAAAGTGGCGATTATATATTTGGGAAAATGATAAATGGCTATTATGTATTAGAAAAAGAACAGATTTGATATTTTTTTGAAGAGGTAATTTTACTTCTTCTTTTATTTTTGTTATATTTGTTTTAGGAGGGATACTTATGTTTTGCGATACACATTGCCATTTATTTCAGGAATACTATGAAGATATAGATGAAATTATAAAACTTGCAAAAGAAAATAGGGTAAATCGTATGATTGTAGCGGGTTGTGATGATAAATCAAATAAAGAAGTTTTATCTTTATTAGAAAAAGGGGAAATTTATGGAACTTTAGGAGTTCATCCAGAAGAGGTAGAGAGTTTTAAAGAAAGCGATTTAGAATTTATAGAGAAAAATTTATCTCATCCCAAGATTATTGCGATTGGAGAGATTGGTTTGGATTATCATTATGAGAAGGAAACGAAGGAGAAACAGATTAAATTATTTGAATTACAACTTGCTCTAGCAGAAAAGTATGATCTTCCTGTTGTTATTCATTCTAGAGAAGCAACACAGGATACTATAGAATGTTTAAAAAAGTATAAGGTAAAGGGCGTTATTCATTCCTTTAGTGGAAGTTTAGAAACTGCCAAAATTTATATAAAGATGGGTTTTTTATTAGGAATTAATGGTGTTATTACATTTAAAAATTGTAATTTAAAAGATGTCATAAAAGAAGTTGATTTACATAGCATTGTATTAGAAACGGATAGTCCTTATTTAACACCTGTTCCTTTTCGAGGAAAAAGAAATGAACCTAGTAAAGTATTGACGATTGCAGATTATGTTAGTGAAATCTATCATGTTTCTCGTGAAACTTTATCAGAAATTACGAATGCAAACATTCAACGTGTTTTTGACATTTAAATGTATATTTGATACACTATTTGTAGAAAAACAATTGCGAAGGGAGAGATTTAATGCGAAATATATTTAAGTCAATAAAAAAAATTTCTCAAATCGCTTTGCTTGTTTTGTTAGTTATTTTTGTAGAGTCTAGTAATAACATAAAAGAGACAAAAGTATTAAACGATAATTATAATAAATCAATTGATTTAGCTACTATGGCTATGAAATTAAAAGAAGATATAGCAAATGATTTATATAGTGCTAAAGATACTTTTACAGGGGATTTAACAAGTTACTTGCCAACTTGTCCACTTTGTAGTGGAAAACTAGCATGTTTACCAAAGTACAATGTTTTGGATGGAACAGAAACGTATAATGATATTTCTTATGGTAATGTTCGAATTGTTGCTTCTAGTAAAAATTTACCTTGTGGAACGATTATAAGACTTAATAATAGTAAGTTATCTAGTGACCCTGTTCTTGCTATTGTTCTTGATCGTGGTGTGTTGGGAGCAGATTTGGATTTATTGACTTCAAATGAAGCTTATGCTTACAAGGTTGGACGTTCTACAGTCACTTATGATGTTTTAAGAAATGGATGGCAATAAGCCATTTTTTAAGTTGGAGGGATAGTATGGAATACTTAAAGGCCCAAAAAAGATATGGCCAAAATTTTTTGAAAAATAAAGAAGTATTGAGTAAAATTGCATCTAGTGTAGAAGTAGGAGAAAACGATTTAATACTTGAAATTGGCCCTGGTATGGGTGCATTAACAGAATATTTATTTTTAAAAAATAGTTATTTGTTATGTTACGAAATTGATGAACGTATGGAGGAATACTTGAAAAATTATAAAAGTGAAAAAAGTAAGATAATTTATGGTGACTTTTTAAAGCAAAATATAGTAGAAGATATAAAAGGTATTCCTTATGAGAATTTATATGTAGTTGCCAATATTCCTTATTATATTACATCTCCAATCATCAGTAAGTTAATTGAAATGGAAGTAAAACCAAAAGAAATTGTTTTACTTGTCCAAAAAGAGTTTGCAAGTAGAATTACAGCAGAAAGTAAACATAAAGAATATAATGCTTTTACTTTGTATGTGGATTTAGAGTATGATGCTTCCTTTTTATTTCAAGTAGGTAGAGAACATTTTATCCCTTCACCTAAAGTAGATAGTGCGGTTATTAAATTAACTAGAAAAAAAGAACTTGGTGTTTTTAATAAAGAATTTTACTTTCAATTTATTCGAGATGCTTTTTTAAATAAACGTAAGACTTTAAGAAATAATTTAAAGAACTATGATTGGGAGAAGATAAAAAGAATTCTAGATGGATTAGGGTATAAAGAAAGTGTACGTGCTGAAGAAATTAGTAAAGAAGATTTTAAATCGTTAGTAAATGAATATGAATCAAGTTTTTAGATTTTGAGGGTGTTATAAAATAGAATGACTAATTTAAAATATATACACTGAATTTTTTAATGATAAGGTGGCATTTGTTAATGATAGGGGAAGTATTATATTATTTCTATATCATGTGTGATTGATTAAATTTTTACTATTTTAGTAGTAATTTTTTTTTCTGGGCATATATTATAGTGGTGAAACTTTTATGAAAATAAAAAAAGGTGATTTCGTCACACGTAAGAGTTATGAACATGATACGGTTTTTAAAGTCATGAATGTTAAGGGTGATAAATGCTATCTTAAAGGAATGGATGTTCGTTTGTATGCGGATAGTCCAATGGATGACTTAAAAATAGTTACAGAGGAAGAGCGTAGTGAACTTGAAATGAATGTCGAAGATGAAGAAGAGGATAATCTTGATCGAAGTGCTTACTTTTATTTGCCAGGTAAGGTGTTACATATAGATGGCGATAATGAATATTTAAATCGTTGTTTGGCATATTATAAGAAACACAATTTGTTTGCAGTCGGCAAAAAAATAAGCGAGGTGGAAATACCATCTAAAATACGTGGTTTATTAGAAGAATATAAACCTGATATTGTTATTATTACGGGACATGATGCTTATTTTCGAAAAAAAGGTAAGTTAGATGATATTCATAGTTATAAAAATACAGAAAATTTTGTGAAAGCTGTGCAAGAATGTCGAAGATATGAAAAAAGTCATGAAAAATTGGTTGTAATTGCTGGTGCTTGTCAAAGTAATTATGAAGAACTTATTAAGGCAGGTGCAAATTTTGCGTCTAGTCCAAAACGAGTTAATATTCATTGTTTAGATCCAGCTATTATTGCAACGACGCTTTCTTTGACGGAAAGAAACAAAGAAGTGGATTTACTTACAATGCTTGAGAAAACAAAGTATGGTAGTGATGGCATGGGTGGTATTATGTCAAATGGTCTTATGTATGTGGGATATCCAAGATAAGGGGGAAATATGAATTTAGATGTGATTAAAGACGAGGTAAAAAAACATTTAAATGAAAATGTTGAGGTTTCAGTTTATGGAATGCGTAATAAAAATTATAAAGTACAGGGATTTATTTCAAACGTATATCCTAGTATTTTTACGGTAAATGAAGGTGGAGTTGAGAAAAGTTTTACGTATTCCGATATCGCAACTGGTGAAATTCGTATCAAGTATTTGTAAAAACTCTTGATAACTTTGCAGATTTATCATAAAATAGTATTAAGTTACTAGAAAATAAAAACTTTAGAAGGAGTGTAAGCATGAAAATTACATCAGTAACAGTTCGTAAATTTGAAAGAGATGGAAATAGAATGAAAGGAATAGCAACAGTAGTTGTTGATGATTCTTTTGCCATTCATGATATCCGTATTATTGAAGGAGATAATGGTTTATTTATAGCTATGCCTAGTAGAAAAACAGCTACTGGGGAATATAAAGACATTGCTCATCCAATTAATACTGAGATTCGTACTATGTTTCAAAATGCTATATTAGAAGAATATAATAAAGTAGAAGAAGCAGAATAAGTTGGATTAAAAAATCTAGATTTTGGTCTAGATTTTTTTGTGGTTAAATTTCTTTTCTGTCTATATTTTTACTGGTTAAAATTTCGTTAGTTGTTGTATTTTTAAATATTATTTCGTAGCCGCATTCATTGGCTATTTTTTCTATAGTGGTAAAAGTTGGTTCTCTATAATTACTTTCATATCCACTTAATGTGGTATTAGCAATATTACATTTTTTTGCTAATTGATTTTGTGGTATTTGTGCTTTTTTGCGCATAGTTTTTAATATTTTCCCAATCATAATTCTTTAATCCCTCAAATAAATTTTCTCATTTCGCGTATATTTTTTCTTGATGTTACGCGATACGCGTATTATAATTGGAGTTAGGATAAGCAAATTGCTAATTTGCTTAGGAAGGGTATGATTTTATGGAATTAGAAAAATTTAATAAAAATAAAAAACAACGCTGTGTCCTAGTTTGTGCGTGATGGAACTATGAAAATAGAAAAGAACATGATA
>CASDHD010000010.1 GCA_949280095.1 uncultured Bacilli bacterium | reverse complement strand
AATATGATTTGTAAGATTAATCTAAATTAAAATTACAAACATATTATACGAGGAGTAGTAAAAAATGATTGGAGTTTATGATTATACGGTAATTCTTACCTATTGTTCTTTGTTATCTGCAAGTGCAGGAATTGCATTTTCACTCTCAGGATATGGTCATCCTTATTTAGGTGTTTTTTTCTTGTTGTTTTGTGGATTTTGTGACGCGTTTGATGGAAAGGTGGCAAGTAAAAAGAAAAATCGTAGTGAAGAAGAAAAGCGTTTTGGTATTCAAATTGATTCTTTATCAGATTTAGTAGCATTTGGTGTACTTCCAGCATGTATTGGATTTTCTTTGTTTCAGCATTCTACTTTTATAAAATCATTTTCATTAACGAATAGTTGGTATATTGTATTTATAAATATTGTATGCTATGCTACCTTACTTTTTTATGTATTAGCTGCTTTAATTCGTCTTGCTTATTTTAATGTTTCAGAAGAGGAAAGACAGAAAAGAGAAAATGGAAAGAGAAAAATGTATACAGGTCTTCCTGTTACATCTTCCGCAATTATATTTCCAACATTGCTCTTGGTTCAATTTCTTTTGAAAATAGATTTAACATTTATTTATTTTCTATTGATTTTGGGAACAGGTTTTGCTTTTTTGGCAAAGTTTCAAGTGAAAAAGTTGGAAATGAAAGGAATTTTACTATTTGTTTTAGTGGGTGTCATTGAGTTTCTTCTTTTGCTTATTTTGAAACTAATGAAATAAGGTGTTCTTTATGGAAAAAGAAAGTTTGTTTTTACGCTTTTTGTATCATACTGTTTTAGGAAGAGTTCTTTTGAAAATGCTAAGTTGTCGTTTTGTTTCATTTATAGTTGGGCTATTTTTGAGTAGTCAATGTTCACGATTTTTAATCTCTGGTTTTATTAAGAAGAATCATATCGTTATTGAAGAATATGAGCAGAAAAACTATAAGAGTTTTAATGACTTTTTTTCACGAAAGATTAAGAAAGAATGTCGTCCTATTGCTAGAAATGCTAAGGATTGTATTTCTCCTAGTGATGGATTTTTAAGTGCACATCCTATTGAAAATGGTCTTGTTTTACCTATTAAGCAAAGTGTTTTTTCTATTTCTTCATTGCTTCAAAATGAGAAACTTGCCAAAAAATATAAGAATGGAACTTGTATTGTGCTACGTTTATGTGTAGATCATTATCACCGTTATTGTTATTTAGATGAAGGAACCAAAGAAAACAACGTCTATATTCCAGGAAAATTGCATACGGTACGTCCCATAGCTTTAGAAAAATGTCCTGTTTTTACAGAAAATGCTCGAGAGTATACTATTATGCATACCAAGCATTTTGGAGATGTTGTCGAAATAGAGATAGGTGCTTTGCTAGTAGGCAAGATTAAAAATTATCATCAAGTTTATCAATTTTCTAAAGGAGAAGAGAAAGGAACCTTTTTGTTTGGTGGCAGTACGATTGTGTTGCTGTTTCAAAAAAATGCTGTAAAAATATCTAAAAGTTATTTTGAAAAATCTAAAAGAGGAATGGAAATACCAATAAAAATGGGTGAAAAAATAGGGGAAAGTTTAAAATAAAAAAAATACTGTTTTTCTTACATAATCAGTCATTTTTATATTTTGAGCATGAATTTTCAAATTGACTATCTAAATTAGCCTTTTTGGCGAGTCTTTTTCGGAAATTTGTGATTTGCAACTTGACTTTTTTCTTGATATAGTGAATTTGCGAGATGCAAAGTATTTGGTGTTTGCCACTTAGTTTTTGCGAGGTGGTCGTATGAATAAAAAAGACTTGTTGATTATGGTACTTTTATTGATAATTATTCTTCTTATTATCTTTAACTAGGAAACTAGTTGAGGGGGTTTTGGAATAAAAAATAACACCATCCCATAAAAAGGAAGGTGTTTGCACACTAAGGGCAAGCACTTAAGAATAAGTGTCTCGCTTAATTTCATTATAAAGTATTTTTTTTGAAAAGTAAATTAGTATTTTGCATTTTAAAGAAAAGAGAGTATAATGAGTTACGTTCGCATAGAATTTTATGTGGGCTTTATAATAAAAAAAGGAGAAATTTATGTTAGAGTTAAAAAATATAAAGAAAAGTTATACAACAGGAGACTTTACGCAACAGGCTTTAAAGGGCGTTGATTTAAAGTTTCGTAAAAATGAATTTGTTGCCGTTTTAGGTCCAAGTGGTAGTGGAAAAACAACCCTTTTAAATATTGTAGGAGGATTAGACCGTTATGATGAAGGCGATTTGATTATTAATAATCATTCTACTAAAAAGTTTAAAGATAACACTTGGGATGCTTATCGTAATAATTGTATTGGTTTTATTTTTCAAAGTTATAATTTAATTAGTCATATTAGTATTTTAGCAAACGTGGAAATGGGAATGACTTTGAGTGGTGTAAAAGCAAGCACTCGCCGTAAGAAAGCCAAAGAGGTTTTAACACGTGTAGGACTCGAAAAACATATGCATAAAAAACCAAATCAACTTTCTGGTGGACAAATGCAAAGAGTTGCAATTGCTAGAGCACTTGCAAATGATCCTGATATTATTCTTGCTGATGAACCAACGGGAGCATTAGATACCAAAACTAGTGTACAAATTATGGAACTGATTAAAGAAATCGCTAAGGACAAGTTAGTTATTATGGTTACACATAATCCGGATTTGGCAAAAGACTATGCAAATCGTGTCATTGAAATGCGCGATGGCGAGGTATTAAACGATTCTAATCCAATCAATGAAAAAGAAAAATTGGAAAAGGAATATAAAATTAAACGTACTTCTATGGGATTCTTATCAGCGTTAAAACTTAGTTTAAATAATATTAAGACAAAGAAAGGCAGAACTATTTTAACAGCCTTTGCTTCTAGTATTGGTATTATTGGAATTGCTTCCATTCTAAGTTTATCCAATGGTTTTGATAGACAAATTGATATCTTTGAACGAAATACTTTATCTTCTATGCCTATTATTATCAGTAGTCAAGCCATGAATTTAGATGAAGAAACAATGAATGAAATGCAAAATACAATGAAAACTACAGATGCTGATTACCCAAATGTCGATTATATTATTCCAGAAAAGACAATAGAAGAGACGTTTACACATAAAAATAAAATTACAAAAGACTATGTCGAATATATTGAAAATGCTAATCCAGAAATTGTAAGTGGTATTTCTTACTCGCGTTATACAGGTTTAAACTTAATTAATAAAATAGATGGCAAAGTCAAAATGGTTACGATTGCAAATAATATGGTAAGTATTCCTAAAAATTTGGATAACGATAAGTTGAGTGTTATTGAAGATAAATATGACATTTTGGCAGGGCGTGAAGCTAAAGAAAAGGATGAACTTGTATTAATTGTAGACAGTAAAAATCATGTAACGGAAGATATTTTGACCAATTTAGGCTTGGATAGTAAAAAAGAAAATATTACATTTGATGAAATATTAGGCAGTGAAATGAAATTAATTCTTAATGATGATTTTTATGAAAAAGTGGGAAATTATTTTACAATGCGTTCTAATTTAGAAAAATTGTATCAATCTAAAGATGCTTTAACTTTAAAGGTAGTAGGTATTATACGTTTAAAAGATGATTTTCCAAGTTATGTTCAATCTTCTGCTTTAACATATACAGAAAAACTTCTTGACTATGTGATGGAACAAAATAAAGATTCTGAAATTGTAAAAGCACAGAAAAAAGTTGATTATAATTTGATGACTGGTGAAGTTTTTGATTTAGCTACTGAGGAAGGTGTAGAAGCGAAAGAACAAATTTTAGCTTATCTTGGAGATGAAGCAGTACCATTTATGATCCAAGTTTATCCAAGAGATTTTAATGCAAAAGAAGAATTACTTACTTATTTAGACCAATATAATGAAAGCAAAGATGCAAATGAACAAGTTGTTTATACGGACCAAGCGGAAATTATTTCTTCTTTATCAGGAAGTATTATGGACGCAATTACGATTGTTTTGATTTCCTTTAGTGCTATTAGTTTGATTGTATCTTCTATTATGATTGGAATTATTATGTATATTTCTGTTTTAGAAAGAACAAAAGAAATTGGAATTTTAAGGAGTTTAGGAGCACGTAAGAAAGATATTTCTCGTGTATTTAATGCAGAGACTTTTATAATTGGTATGTCTAGTGGAATTTTAGGAATTATTATTACGAGATTATTATTAATCCCAGCTAATCAAGTTCTTTATAACTTGACAGATCTTAAAAATGTAGCAGTATTAAATCCAATTCATGCGATTATCTTAATTCTTGTTAGTTTAGTTTTAACTTTAATAGGAGGAGCACTACCTGCTAAAATCGCAAGTAAGAAAGATCCAGTTATTGCTCTTCGTACAGAATAAAAAAGTGATGAAATTCACTTTTTTTGTACTCTTTTGTCGAATTGCTTGTAATCTAAATTTTTTAATTTTATAATAGCCACTTGTGTTATCAAGTGGTGGCGCCTTACTATACTCTTATTAGTACATACAACCGGTTTTTATTTTGGGGGTTTTGGAAAGTTAGGAGGCGTAGTTATGAACAAAGAATCTTTATCACTCATGATTTTTATTCTTTTAGTAGTTGTAATTATGCTAGTAGTTGTAATTCTTCGATTAGTATAAAAAATAGACGCTAACCAAATACATGCATAACCTACACGATGAATGGTATAGCGTCGAAACAACAGTAGGCGTTATCTAACTTGATAACACTTACATTTATAGTATACACAATACTGTGTTTAAATACAACTTTTTTTGAGTTCTTAAAATCGTTTTTTCTTAAGGATAATAAACAATCATAATTTAAAAGGATTGTTTTTTTTTAAACAAAATATTAGTTTTTATTTAGTACTTGACATAACATAGTACTGGTTGTAATATAATGACATGAGGTGATATGTATCAATACCCAGTTTAAAAAAGGGGTTTTGGAATTACTCGTGTTGTTAATTGTAGAGAAGAAAGATAAATATGGCTACGAACTAGTGGAAGAGGTTAGTAAAATTGTGGATGTTAATGAAGGTACTATTTATCCTATTTTAAAACGATTAACCAATGAGGGTTATTTTGAAACCTATCTTGAAGAGTCTAAAGAAGGACCTATTCGTAAGTATTACCATATTACTGCACTTGGCAAGAAAAGATGTAAAGAGCAGAAAAAAGAATGGGTAAACTTTGCGGAAAGTGTAAATAATTTTATTAAAAGGAGTGAGAAAGATGAGTAAGGAAAAATTTCTGGAGTCATTAAAAAAGAAGTTATCGATATTAGAAGAAAGTGAAATTGAAGACATTTTAACTGAATATGATGGATATATTGAAGAAAAAATAGCCAAAGGAACGAGTGAAGAAGATGCAGTAAAATCAATGGGTGATGTGGATGAACTAGCAAGAGAGTTATTAAGTGCTTATAAAATAAAAACAGGAGAAGAAAAAAATCATGATGGTATTAACAATCTATTAGATAGTTTTCTAAATATTTTCGACCGCATTATTTCTGTTTTTGCTCATAAAAGCTTTAACGAAATTGTAAAATTCATTATTGAACTTGTATGTATTTTTATCATTATTGCAGTATGTAAAATTCCATTTGAAATTATAGAGGGAATGGGAAAAGGTATTTTTTCTTCCTTTGGTAATCCTATGTATCATGTTTTCTTTGGAATATGGCACTTTATTTTAGAATTTGCTTATTTGATATTTGCAATATTGTTGTTTATTAAAATCTTTGAAAGTCGCTATTTAAATGGTGAATATGAAAGTGTTTTAAGAAGCGAAAAGAAATCTATGCAAAATGATATCCCTAAAAGTGAGATGAAAAAAGAAAGAACTGTAAAAGTAGCAAAAGAGAAAAAAGAAAATTCAAAAGAAAGAACTGAACATAGAGAATTTAGTGTGGTGGATTCCTTAGCAAAGGTGTGTATTCTTTTTATTAAATTTATTTTGTTGTTCGTATTATTTGGAGTTGTTTGCTATGTTGTAGGGATGTCTCTTGCTTTAGGTCTTGCTATTTATTGTCTAATTTGTGGAGTTACGTATTTTGGAATTTACATTATTTTACTTGCTTTATTTGTGTTAGGAATTATTGCCTTTATCTTCTTATTTAATTTTATTTTTGATCATAAAAATAAAGTGGGTGTTCTTTTGATTACAACTTTAATAAGTTTTGTATTACTTGGTATTGGAACAGGAATATGTGCTCTTGAGTTTGCCAATACAACTATTATTTATAGTGAGAATATCGAAAATCAAAAAATAGAGGATTATACGTTTAAAATGCAAGATAATTTGGTGTTATCAAGAAATTTTTATAATGATATTGTGATTGATGATAACTTAAAGGATGAGATTAAAGTAGAATATACTTATGATGATACTTATATTAAGTTACAACCAGACTCTTATATTCGTAAAGAAGGAAAGTATGATGTATTACACATTACCTATCACATTACAAACTTTGAATACAAAAAAGAATTGCTTGATAAGTTTATTACAGATTTGAAAAATAAAACAATTGTTGCACATGCTTATGATCATGTGGATATGAAAGTTTATATGAGTAATGCCTCTTATGATAAATTGGTAGAAAATTATAAAAAATTCTATAGAGAAGATAATGATTTAGACGATATTTGTGAAGAATTAGAGGAGTTAGGTTATTCTCTTCCAGGTTATTGTAGGAATTTGGATGTCTATCAAGAAATGTAAATTTTTTTAAAAAGAAGAACAATTGTTGTATCTTCTTTTTTTTATGTGATAAAATAATGGTGGTGAATACTATGATGGAAGAAAAAATAAGTATGTTAGAAAAGTATGGGGAAAATTTTACTAATAAAGAATTTATTACTGACCCTGCTATTGCTCGTGATGATGAAATTAAACAGTGTATGCTTATTTTGTTGACACCAGAAAAAAGTGCTTTGTTAGTAGGAAAACCTGGAATAGGTAAAACTGCTATCGTAGAAGGTATAGCTTACCGTATTCAAAAAGGTTTGGTTCCAGATGCTTTAAAGAACTGGGAACTAATCAAAATTAATATTACGAGTTTACTTGGTTCAAGTGTTAGTGAGGGACAAGTGGAAAACCGTATTGATTTATTGGTGAAAGAGCTAGAAAAAAAGGATAAAACTATTTTGTTTATTGATGAAACGCATGTTCTGGTGAATAAAAATACTGGTGAAAATGGCGGGATTGATTTTGCTAACATGTTAAAGTCAGGATTAGACCGTGGAAGTATTAAGATGGTGGGTGCAACAACGACTGAAGAATATGAGCAGTATATTTTAAGAGACCGAGCATTCTTAAGACGTTTTCAAAAAGTGGATGTGGCGGAAAGTGATCAACCAACTACTGTCAAAATTTTAATGGGAACTTATCCAAAATTGGAGAAAAAACTTGGTGTGAAACTTAATTATACCGATTTCATTAAAGAAAAAATTATGGCTTTTATTGTAGAGATGACTGATGAATATAAAAGAGTTTATGAAGTTGCAGCAAGATATCCAGATATTTGTTTGACCATACTTGCAAACGCATTCAGTTATGCACTTTTTGATAATGAAAGTGAAGTTAAAATTAAACATGTATATAAAGCGATTTGTAATGCAAGGAATATTTATGAGGATGCAAAAGTAAAAGAAATTGCTAGATTTAAGGAAGTATTTGCAGATTTGATCCAAGAGGAACAGGTTGACTTAGAAGATACGGATTAGAAAAGGAAGGGCTTATGAAAGTAATAACAGTTTGTGGTAGTTTAAGATTCCAAAGGGAAATGATGGAGATTGCTTTAAAAATGGAATTAGAGGGAAATTGTGTTTTGTTACCTATATTCCCTGTTAATGGAAATAAGGACGATTATTCGGAAGAGGAAATGAACATACTTGGTAAAATGCATTATGAAAGGATAAAAATTTCCGATGCTATTTTAGTTGTCAATGTGGATAACTATATAGGAAGTAGTACAAAAAGTGAAATTGAATATGCTGAAAGTTTAAATAAAGAGATTGTGTATTATACAGATTTAGTGAGATAATAAAGAAAATAGAGAGGGATAGAAAAATGGAAAGAAAAATTAGAATTGCTCAAATTGGGTGTGGCAAGATGTCAAAGTACACGATGCGCTATGCGATTGAGAAGGGAGCAGAGGTTGTTCTTGCGTTTGATGTAAGTGAAAATGTTATAGGTAGTGATATTGGTTCTATTATGGAAACTCACGATAAAAATATAGTAGTTGAAGATATTACCATGTTAGAAGCACGTCTTATGGAGGTAAAACCAGATATTGCGATAGTAACCACAATGAGTTTGTTAAATGATATTGGAGATGTATTACGAATTTGTTGTAAATGCCACGTGAATGCGATTACGACTTGTGAGGAGGCTTTCTTTGCAAGTAATTCTAATCCAAGTTTGTTTAAAGAGTTAGATAGTCTTGCAAGAGCAGGTGGAGTTACGATTACAGGTTGTGGCTATCAAGATGTTTTTTGGGGAAATTTAATTAGCAACTTAGCTTCTTCTACTCATACGATTAAAAAGATTAAAGGAAGTAGTTCTTATAATGTAGAAGATTATGGAATTGCTCTTGCGCGTGCTCATGGAGCAGGACTTACGTTAGAAGAGTTTGAACGCGATGTTGCAAGTGTTGATAAAATGAGTGAAGAAGAAAGACAAAGCTTAATTGAAAATAGAGAATTTGCCCCTAGTTATATGTGGAATGTTGCAGGATGGCTAGGAGATAAATTAGGACTTCATATTACTTCTATAAGTCAAAAATGTGTTCCTCAAACAAATCCAGAAGATATTTATTCTAGTACTTTAGATATGACAGTGAAATCAGGAGATGCAACTGGTATGAGTGCTGTTGTAACTGCTAAAACAAAAGAAGGCATTACTATCGAAGCAGAATGTATTGGAAAAGTATATAATAGTGAAGAATTTGATGTTAACGCTTGGACTATTGAAGGAGAACCAAGTACGACGATGATTATTAATAAACCTTGTACAGTTGAGCTTACTTGTGCAGATATTGTAAATCGTATACCAGATGTTATTAATGCGCGTAATGGTTTTGTTTCTACAAGTGAAATGCCAGAACTTAAGTACCGTGTTCTTCCTTTACATAAATACATAGAAAAAGAATAATTCAAAGTTTCAGAATTATTCTTTTTTATCTTTTATTAATTACTGCTCTAAAAATTAAGGTGGCAACGAATGCCGCAATTAAAATTCCAAATATTAGTATGACCTCATCTGCCATAAAGCGATTTAAAAATGCATGTATGTTAGAGAAGAATTTGTTAAAAAATTTTGAGGTACCTTGTATAAAGTCCATAAGTTGTTCTGCAAAGGTGATGATAATGTCCAGGGTTATCAAATCAATCACATCCTTTAATCATTATAATATACTCTTGCAATTTAAGCAAATATTTGTTATTCTAATACTACAAATGGCGGAATTGGTGAAGTGGTTAACACGCCGGATTGTGGCTCCGGTATGCATGGGTTCGATCCCCATATTTCGCCCCATTGAAAAAATAAACTCGCATCTAGAAATGGGATTGCGAGTTTTTTTATATAAAGTGATAAAGTATAAACAGGAGAATTTAAATGAATATAGATTTTACTAGTGATGCTTATACTATAGATGGATTAAAACTTCCTATGGTACATATTTAAAAATATTGAACTTTTAAAAAGTAAAGCTTTTTCTTGTCCTAGTTTTACATATAAAATAATAGAGAATACAGGGCATACTTACAGAAATAAAGAAATGGAAATAGCTAATTTAATTTATGAATGGATTACAAAAAAATTTATACGAGGAGAATGTTGTTATGTTGAAAAAAAGAGATTGGTTTAGATTATGTTTATTTTTATTACCAATAATAGATTTTTTGTCATTTTTAAATCCTATACTTTATAATATTTCTTTAGGGATAAAAGGATTCTTTCTTTTGTATGCAATTGCTTTTACAATAAAAAATAAAAAACATACAAAGGTGTATGGTGTACTTGGGATTTATTTTTTTATTTATTTCTGTTTTGTATTTATAAATCACAGTACACCATGGTTAGAAGTTATTAACACCTTAACTATTTTTGCATTGCCAATTTTCATTCTTTTCTTTTCCAATTATGAGAATGAAAAAGTAACAAAGAAAACGATGACAATACTTTCTCTTATATATATCTTTCTTTATTTTTTAACTCTTATTTTTCATTTGAAAACAGATGTATCTTTATTTAATTTATTCCTATTGTTTATCAGCGTTTCCATGATTTATATAATAGAAAGCAAAAGCTATTTATTGAAAGGAATTTACTTTATTTTCTTTTGCCTACTTGCTGTTGTTATTCATGCAAAAAGTTTTTACTTTAGTTTGTTTTTCCTTATTTTATATTTTACATTTTTAAACTTAAAAAAAATAGTTATATATTGTCAAAAGAACCGATTTAAAGTACTCATTACTTTATTAGTTTTATGTCTTTGTCTATCGGTTTATATCCCTAAGCAAATTGTAACTAACGATATCCATAATCAGGTTAATATGCAAGAATTATTCAGTTATTCACATAGCAATTCTCTATTAAGCGGACGTCTAGAGAATATTAAGAATAGACAGAAAACTTATGTAAATAGCGAAGCGCTTGAAAAAGTACTAGGGCTTGAAATAGATAAACTAGAAACTAAAAAAGTAGAAAATGATATTTTCGATGTTTTTTATAGTATTGGAATTTTGGGACTAATTTTTTATTTTTTCTTTTTCGCTTATGTATTAAAGAATAGTGAACTCAAAAAAAATTATAAAGGTATTTTTATCTTTTTCCTTTGTATTTCTTGTTTAGGAAATGTACTTATAAATCCTTATGTTATTTTGTTTTTAAGTTTGTTATTTTTAATTTCTAAAAATGACAATGGTGTTATGCAAAAAGATATTCTTCTAGTAAGCAATATGTATCCTGATGAAAATCACCCTCATTATGGAATTTTTGTTAAAAATACCTATGATATCTTAAAAGAAGAATATTCGATAGACTTAGTAGTTATGCACAAAACAACTGGTAAAGTAAAAAAATTAGTGGCTTATATTAAAATGTGTGGTTCTTCTTTGTTAAAAGCACTATTTCATAATTATGATTATATTTATGTACATTTTATTTCTCATACAACAGCAGGAGTTTTTATACCAGCTATAACATCAAGAGCAAAATTAGTATTAAATGTACATGGTAATGATTTAGTACCAGATACCAAGGTAGATAAAAATTATATGAAACTAAGTAAATTATTTTTAAGAGGGGCAGATGTAGTAATTGCACCATCAAGTTACTTTGCCAATATTTTAACAAAAGAGTATAAACTTCCAAAAGATAAAATTGTGATTTATCCATCAGGTGGAGTTGATATAGAAAAATTTAAAAAAATCAATAAAAAAACGGCTTTGAAAAATGCTGGACTTGATAATAAGTACAAATATTATGGCTTTGTAGCACGTTTAGAAAAAGATAAAGGTTATGATACTTTTATAAAAGCTATCGACGAACTAAACAAAAAGAAAAAGTGTACTAACATAAGATTTTTGCTTATTGGAAGTGGCAGTGAAGAAGAGAAATGTAATGCTTTAATCAAGAAATATAAATTAGAAAGAAAAATTATTCGAAAGCCTTTAGTTAGTCAAGAAGAATTAGTAAATATTTACAATGTATTAGAAGCTTTTATTTATCCAACGAGAATGAAAAGTGAATCTCTTGGACTTACAGGATTAGAAGCAATGGCTTGTGAAGTTTTAGTTATTGGAAGTAATCAATTTGGACCTAGTGATTACTTGATAAATGAAGAAAATAGCTTAACTTTTAATCCCGAAAGTTATAAAGAATTAGCAACAAAAATAGAATTATCCTTAGAATTGACGGCTAGGGAGAAAAGTAAAGTGACTAAAAATGCCCGAAAAAAAAGTGAAGAATATAGCTATGAAGCTACAAAAAAGATTATTTTAGAAGTTTTTAAGAAATAAAGAAAAATAGATAGAAATGCAAATTTTTTCCATGTTATAATGATTATAGAAAGAGGTTCAAAATATGTTTGAAGTTGTTAGTATTCTATGCCCAGCTTTAGTTTCAATTGCTATAGAGAGAAAATGTTTAAAAAAGAAAAATTTTAGAATAGATGATTTAATAAATTATGGGATTTATTGTTTATTCAATAATATGATTACAGTTATTTTTATGGTCTATATTTTTAAAGTTAAAGAAAATATGCCAGAAATGATAACGCTTTATCCAGGAGTTTTTGTTAAATATGTAGTAGTTGCAAGTATAATTGCTATGATACTTGGTTTTACAAAAGTTGGCTTTGTAAAAAATGTGGAGGTAGAAGTTGAAACCAAAAATAGAAAAGATAATTAGTATTGCTTTCCTATTTCTTTCTACAGTTACTTTTGCTCTTAGTGTGTATATAAAAAATGAATTTGGAGATGCAAAGTTTGAACAATTATTATATAGTTTAAGATTTTCTGAAGGAACAAGTGATGATATTCTAATTCATGGAGTAAGATATTGTTTACCATTTGCTTTATTATTAACTTTCATTCTTTCCATTCCTCTTTTTATAAAGATAAAAAGAACATCTTCTATGAAGATTCAATACAAGAAGAAAGAAAAGTGTTTTAAAATTCCTTTTTTTCCACTTTTAAATAGTATTTCATATAGTATTATCATTTTTATTTTTCTTGTTTTATATTCACTAAATTCTATTGGAACTTTTACTTATTTAAAGAATCAAAAGGAAAATAGTAAAATTTTTGAAAATTATTATATAAATCCTAATAAAGTACAAATCGAATTTCCAGAGGAAAAAACAAATTTAATTTTTATTTATTTAGAATCTATGGAAATGGGTTTTAGAGATGTAACCATTGATGATCAAAAAGTGAATATGATTCCTAATTTAGAAAAACTGGCCAAAGAAAATTTGAATTTTTCAAATACTGATTATTTGGGTGGAACTTATTCTGCTTATGGAACTGGTTGGACAATTGCGGGGATTGTTTCTCAAACAACAGGCGTTCCTTTTAAAGTAAGTATAGATGGAAATGAATACAACCATTATAAAAGATTTTTGCCTGGAATTACTTCTTTAGGGGATGTTTTGGAAAGTGAAGGATATAATCAAGTCTTTATGATGGGATCTCCCAAAGAATTTGCAGGAAGAGATCAATATTTAACCGAGCATGGTAATTATCAAATATTAGATTTAGCGTGGGCACATGAAAATAAAAAAATAAGTTCAGATTATTACGAATTTTGGGGTTTTGAGGATAAAAAATTATTTGAGTTTGCTAAAGCAGAATTAAATCAATTAGCAAGGAAAGAAGAACCTTTTAATTTTACATTATTAACCGTAGATACACATGCTGTTGATGGATACTTGGATAGTTCTTGTAATGCAAAATATACTTATCCTTATGCAAATGCAATTTCTTGTAGTGATAGTATGGTAGTTGATTTTGTTCGTTGGATTCAAAAACAAGATTTTTATGAAAATACTGTAATCATTTTAAGTGGGGATCATCCTACGATGCAAGGAAATATAGTAGATTATTTAAATAATTCAAGTCGAAATACTTATAATGTTTTTATCAATTCTAAAGTAGAAGCTAATAATAGTAAAAATAGAGTTTTTAACAATTATGATATTTTTCCAACAACACTAGCTAGTTTAGGTGTCCAAATTGAAGGGAATCGACTTGGTTTGGGAACAAATCTTTTTTCTGAGAAACAATCCTTAGCAGAAGAATTAGGTGTAGATTATTTAGAAGAAGAACTTGCTAAAAAGTCTAATTATTACAATAAAAATTTTATGCAAGGAACTTACTATGAAATTATGAAAGAGCAAGAAGAAATAGAAGAAAAAAAATGATATAAAATGCCTTTTTTGTAAAGGTGTTTTTTTAGATGTCATTTATTTAAAATTTGATTTTAATGCTTGTTATCTTTATTTTGATATTTTACTCGGATTATAGTATACTAAATAAAGAATAGGGTTGATAAAATGCAAGATAAAACTTTATCGAAAGAGATGGTACAAAAGTTAGATGGTTATTTTAGAGCAGCAAATTATTTGAGTGTTGCGCAGTTGTATTTAAAGGATAATCCGCTTTTAGAAAGGGAACTTACTTTTGATGATATTAAACCTAAATTAGTAGGACACTGGGGAACTGTTCCAGGACAAAACTTTGCTTATGTACATCTAAATCGTGTTATAAAAAAATATAATTTAAATATGATTTATATTTGTGGACCAGGTCATGGTGGACAAGCAGTTGTGTCTAATACGTATTTAGAGGGAAGTTATAGTGAGTTTTATCCTGAAATTACGGAAGATAAAGAGGGCTTAAAGAAACTATGTAAGCAATTTAGTTTTCCAAAAGGAATTGGTTCACATGCGACTCCTGAAACGCCAGGTTCGATTAATGAAGGTGGAGAACTTGGTTATAGCTTATTACATGCTTTTGGTGCAGTATTTGATAATCCTAGTTTAATTGCAGCATGTGTAATAGGAGATGGAGAGGCTGAAACAGGACCACTTGCTACTAGTTGGCATTCAAATAAATTTTTAAATCCTGTTACGGATGGAGCGGTTTTACCAATTTTACATTTAAATGGTTATAAGATATCAAATCCTACAGTTTTATCACGTATTAGTGATCCAGAATTAGATGCATTATTGCGTGGTTATGGCTGGGAACCTTTTTATGTAACTGGGGAAGATCAAATGAAAATGCATGAAGATATGGCATGTGTTTTAGATGTTGTCATTGAAAAAATAAAAGAGATTCAAAAATACGCTCGTAAAAATAATAATTCCGAGAGAGTTGTTTGGCCCATGATTGTTTTACGCACTCCAAAAGGTTGGACTGGACCAAAAGAAATTGATGGCAAGAAAATAGAAGGTAGTTTTCGAGCACATCAAATTCCTATTGAAGTAACGAAAGAACATCCTGAAAGTTTAAAACGCTTGGAAGAATGGTTAAGAAGTTATCATCCAGAAGAATTGTTTACCAAAGAAGGAAAGTTAAAGAAAACATACAAAGATTTAGCTCCTGTAAGTTATCAAAGAATGGGATCAAATCCTCATGCCAATGGTGGTCAATTGTTAATTCCACTTACAATGCCAGATTTTCATAAGTTTGGTGTGGATGTTTTAAAACCTGGAAGTTTACTTGCCCAAGATATGAGTGAATTAGGAGTTTATGTTAAGTCTTTAATTGAAGCAAATGCGGAGAAAAGAAATTTTCGGATTTTTGGGCCTGATGAAGCTTTATCTAATCGTTTAAATAAAATATTTGATGTTACAGATAGAAGATGGAATACAAAAACTTTACAAACGGATGAATACTTAGCCAATGACGGAGTTGTTATGGATTCTTATTTATCTGAACATGCTTGTGAAGGATGGTTAGAGGGTTACTTATTAACAGGAAGACATGGTTTTTTTCATAGTTATGAAGCATTTGTGCGAGTTGTAGATTCTATGGTAAGTCAACATGCAAAGTGGCTTAAAATGGCTGGAGATGTTTCTTGGAGAGTTCCTATAGCTTCTTTAAATCTTTTATTAACAAGCCATGTATGGCAACAAGATCATAACGGTTATACACATCAAGATCCTGGTTTCTTAAACCATATTATGACGAAAAAGGCTAGTATTGTTCGTGCCTATTTACCGCCAGATGCTAATACTTTAATTTCTTGTTTTCATCATGTTATGCAAACAAAAAACTATGTGAATGTAATTATTGCAAGCAAGCATCCAAAACCACAATGGATGACAATGAAAGAAGCGGAAATCCATTGCAGTAAGGGAATAGGAATTTGGGGATTTGCTAGTAACGATAAAGGAACAGAACCTGATCTTATAATTGCTACTTGTGGGGATATGCCAACTTTAGAAGGGCTAGCAGCTGTCAGTATTTTAAGAGAGTATATTCCAGAGTTAAAATTGCGTTTTGTTAATGTTGTAGATTTAATGAAAATACAATCTGATTCTTTGCATCCACATGGTCTATGCGATAAAGATTATGATATGATTTTCACCCAAGATAAACCAATTATATTTGCTTTTCATGGATATCCGAATTTAATTCATGAGCTAACATATAGAAGAACAAATAAAAATATGCATGTTCGTGGCTATAACGAAGAAGGAAGTATTACAACTTCATTTGACATGAGAGTTTTAAATAAAGTGGATCGTTTTAATTTAGTATTACTTGCATTAAAACATCTTCCTGCTTTTGAAAGCAAAGGTGCTTATTGTGCAGAATATTGTAAAGAGATGCTTATCAAACATGCAGAGTATGTAAAGGAAAATGGAATAGACATGCCAGAAGTTCTTAATTGGACTTGGGAAGGTAGTATAAAAAAATAAAAAAATACCAATTTTGCTAAATTTTTTTGAATATTCTTGAAATTTAGTAAATTGGTTTTTCTTTTGAAAAATTGAAGCTTACATTTAGTTTTTTTAGGCTTCAATTTAGTAAATTTGTAATTTGCACTTTTCTTTTTTATCTTTTATAGTGAACGTGTGAGATGCAAAACAGGTTTGTCCTTAAGGTGGTTTTGGTTGAAAAAAGAATTACTCTCAGTTGATATAACAAACACTGGCTTGCATCTTACATTTATTTTAATTTTTAGAAAAAGTAAAGGAGAATACGTGTCAAAGTTTTATACAGCAAAAAATGATTTGGTTTTTAAAACGATTATGATTAGTAAACCAAAAATATTAAAAAAGATTATAGAAAGTGTACTTGAAGAGGAGGTAGAAGAAATTCATATTTTAAATACTTGAACTTACTGTAATCAATGTAAAAGCAAAGAAAAGAGTAGTAGATATTTTAGTTCAAATTAAAAATCAATATATTGATGTAGAGATGAACAATAATCATGAAGAATATATCCATATTCGAAATGGAACTTATCTTTTTAACATGGTGAACGAAAGTATTGGCAAGGGAGGAAATTATGCTAAGATGTTGAAAAATGAGTATATAGGTATAAATTTAACGTATCAAAATGGTGGTAGTGAAATTTATAATGAATACATGTTGCAAAAAAGAAATGGAGAAGCCTTTATCAAAAATTTTAGAATCATTGAAATCAATATGGCAAAGTTAAAGAAAGAATGGTACAATCTAAATAAGAAAGAAAAAGAGAGATATAAGTATTTGCAAATGCTTGATTTAAACCAAAAATCTCTAGAGCGTTTTAAAGGAGAAGATGCCATTATGAAAGAATACGAAGAAGCTGTAAAAAAGTTAAATCAAGATAGTAAGTTTCGTATGCATATAACTGAAGAGGAAGACGAAAGATTAATGTTTGAATCTAGTATGGAACTAGCTGAAGAAAAGGGCGAAAAACGAAAGGCTATTGAAGTTGCTAAAAAAATGTTTATAAAAGGGCTTCCTATCAAAGAAGTTCAAGAATTTACGGATTTATCTTATGAAGAACTTTTAGAAATAAAAATAGAACAATAACACTCAAATTATTGCTCTATTTTTCTTATATTGTTTGCTTGAAACCCTTTTGCTGTTTCAATTAAGTCAAATTCTACTTCATCATCTTTTTTTAGTGTCTTGTAACCATCTACTTTTATAGAAGAGTAATGAACGAAAATGTCATCTTTATCGGTATATTTGATGAAACCATATCCTTTTTCATCTTTGAACCATTTAACTCTACTTCTCAAACTCTTAACACCTCACTTTCGCTTTTTTTCATATTACCATAGAAATTATGAAAAAAATGTCGAACGATGACATCTGGTTGTTATGAGGTGAAATTCGGTTATTTTTTTAAATGAATAAAAATTTTTTGAACGAAGAAATTTTCGAAAATACTTGTGTTTTTGGTATAACACGGATTTCTTTTTAATATTTCATTTAACAAGGTAAGACCTAATCCTCTGTTTTTTCCTTTGGTACTAAAGCCTTTTTCTTCCATTTGTTCAATATTGATGGATTTAAACGTATTGGCAAGAAGGATAGTTATTTTATCTTCTTCCTCTTTATACATCTGAAAACTAATCATAGGACTTTTACTTTCCATTGCACCCTCAATTGCATTATCAAAGATGATGCCCAAAATTGTATTTAAATCATTTTTTTCTTTAATAGATAAATCTAATTTTTCTTTTTCAACTGCTTCTGCAATATATAGTTCTACATCAATATTCAATTCTTTCATTTTTAATAATTTGAAGTTGATAAGACCTTTTACACCATTAATCGGAATAGCTTTTATTTCCATGAGCCACCTATAATTATTTACGGCTTTTTCTTGTAAAATGTTATCAATATAAGTATGTAATTCTTTATTGTTTTTACGAGCTAAACTTTTTATAACAATCAATTTATTTTTGTATTCATGTGTAAAACTTTTGTATTCAAATAAAAGTCCTTCTGTAAATTCAGTGCATTCTACCATTTGTTTTAGACTTTTTCTCAAGGTATTGTTTTTTTCTTTTTCTCTTAAAAGTAAAAGTATGATATTAAAAATAATCATGAAAAAAAGGATAGTAGTGGATAAAGTATGAATAAAATCAATGTATTTTGGCATACGAAGATATAGAATGCAAAGCAAAATAACGTTGGTAAAAAAATATTTACCTAAAACATGTTTATTCTCAAAAAAATAAGCTTTGGTAGTATGTTCTTTAATAAAATCTTTAAAAACATAGGTAGTAAGAAATGTGAGAATGGATGAAAAAATAAAAATATAAGAGTAGGCTGGAACAGAAATGTTCAATAGAAATAAAACAACGTAAAAAAGTTCTTCAAAGAAAAAGCGAATAAAAAATAAAATCATACCTAGAAATAAAAGAGGTGTAAAAGAAATGGAATAAACTAAGTATAAAAATGTTAGAAAAATGGTTCCATATCCGATTAGCGAGTAGAAAGGTTGATTAAAATAAATGTTTAAATATTGTAGTAGAGTAAAGAGTAGAAATAGGAGTATCCTGTTTTTTCTTTTTCCTTTTTTGGTAAAGAAAAAAGACGCACTATAATAAAAGTAAATACTTAGCCATAATGCTATTATAAAATTAAATAATGTCATACAAATACCCCTTTTCTATTTTTTCTTTTAGAGCTTTTTTCTTGTTTCTAGAAAGCAAATTAATTTCATGGTTGGGAAAATAGATGATGTTTTCTGAAAAATCTACATGATCGATTCTTTTTAAGTTTACAATGCAACTTTGATGTGTTTTAAAAAATTGTGGAGCTGTACTTAATTCTATTTCAATGTTTTTGATACTTTGTTTGATTTTATATTCTTTTGTTTTTGTGATAATCGATGTGTAGTTATTATTTAAATTTTTTTCAAAGTAAAGTATATCGTCATAAGGAATTTGATAGAGTTCGTTACAATATGAGAATTTAAATGCTTTATATTCAGCGTGAATACGTAATGCTACAACAATTGCGGACCGAATGTTTTCTTCCAGGTTTTCGTTTTTATCAATAAAATCTAGCATTAATATCTTACTTGTAAATCCTTCTTCTTTAAAATTGATATCGTAACTAATAATAATGATTTGACTTAGCCAATCGCCTGTGTTTCGTATTTCTCTTGCTAAGTCTAGACCTGATTTTCCTGGAACTTTTATATCTAAAAGAAAAATATTTTTGCCAATTAAAGATTCCATTTTTCTTTTCATTTCTTTTGAATATTTATCAAATAATAAAATTTGGTATTTATCTTGCTTGTTTCCTATTACTTTTAAAATTGCACTTTTATAGTGTTGTTGCCACTTTTTATTGTCTTCATATATTATAAAATTAATCATTTTGTAACTCACCTTTTTATTTTGCACTTATCTAATGTATCACACAATTTTTTTATTTTTCTTTATCTGGTTTCTAAAAACTTCTTTTTGGTTTTAATTGACCAGTTCTTTATCTTTAGAGCATAATTAGATTATAAAACATACTGGTTACTATTTGCAAACAAAATAAAACATTGTAAAATCTTGTTATATAGAGTGAGGCAAATTTTATCTATCTTATTTTAAAAAAGTTGATTATAATAAAAGTAAAGATAATGAGAAAAGTATTTACGAGGTGTGAAAGTATGAAATGTAAAAGATGTGGACATTTGTTGCCTTATAGTGGTTATACTTGTACAAATTGCGGCATGATGATGAGTATAGAACAAATTAAAGAACAAAAACAAAGAAATCAAGATAATCCTAAAAGAGATGAACTTTTGAGTGAAAAATATGGTCAAAGCGATTTTATTTATAAAGAACGAGAAAAGTCAAAATTGAATTATTTAGGAATTCTTTTTATTTTTTTTATTTTGTTACTTTTAGTTTTAATAGGAATTTTTGTGTATTTTTAAATGCATTTGGGAAGAATAGTTGTAGGTGGTCTTATGCAACTTTTCTTTTTATGTATTAAAATCTTCTTTGCAAGAATTTTAGATGTTTCGATAGGCACAACAAGAACGATGCTCATGGTAAAGGGAAAAACATTTTTAATGGCTATCCTTGCCTTTTTAGAAGTGTTTATTTGGTTTTTAGTTGCTAAAGAAGCATTGGTCACGGACGTAAAAAGCATTTTTATTCCAATTTCGTATTCTTTAGGATTTGCAACGGGAACTTTGATTGGTTCTTATATAGCTAATACATTTATTAAAGGGATTGTAGGAGTACAGGTGGTAGTGGAAAAAGGGAACAAAGCTTTACTTAAAGATATACGAAAACATAACTATGCAGTATCTGTTATAGATTTAAAAGATGATTTTGAAGGGAATCAAAGAGATATGTTGTTTTTTCAAATTAACCATCGTCAGTTGAAAAAATTAATTGCTCTTATAAAAAGGTATCAAGAAAATGCTTTTATTGTTGTGAATGATACCAAGGCAGTGCAAAATGGTTTTATTAAGTAAGGAAGACATTGTGCTTCTTTTTTTGTACTATAAAATTTGTGTCAAGTTTTGAAATCTTTTGTATAACTCTTCTTTTTTATATTTTGATTGTGGTATACTTGTAGTAAATAAGAGTAAATTTGTAGTTTTTAGTTTACAAAAAAAATGCTTGACATTTATTTTTGACTGTGTTAGTATAGTCAGCAATTCAAGAGGGGAAGGCTAAAGTTAAAGAATAAAAAGATAAGAAACAATTGACATTTTAAATTTTTTTTGTATAATAATTCACTACAAATTGCTTCTTATGGAGAATGGGGAGATAAAAATGAATTTTAATGAAAAAGAAATGAAAGAAAGAGAAAATTTTGAGAAAGTAATTAATGACCTTGATAACGAAGCAAGTAAAAAATTACTAAAAGTTCTTTATAGCAGAATAGAAGAAGGGGCAATACGTGAACATAAGCGTGAACGTGAACATAAACGTAAAGTTATTTTAGCAGCTCTTAGTGCTACTGCTCTTCTAGCACTTGGTAGTTTTGGGGCAAAAAAAGGATACGACTATATAAAAGAAAATGTTTCTATTGAGTTCGAAAATCCAGTAGATGAAGAATTAGCAAACACAATAAGCGCTAATAATCCAAATACTGTAAGTTCTAATAATCCAAATACTGTAAGTTCTAATGATGGAAAATTAGAAGAGGAGACTGAAGAAAAAGAAAATATTATAAAGTTAGATGCTAAAAATTATAAAGGAACAAATTCTATTAAATCTTTATTAAAAGAAATGGGTTTGCCAGATGATAAAGAATTTAGGGAATTGTTGGCAGTTATATACGGAATTGAGAATTATGATTTTTCGGCTAATAAAAATACAGAATTATTTAATGCGATTATTAATCAAGGTTTAGTTCTTGTATTGGATGAAAATGGAAATGTGATTGGAATACGAACAGAAGCTAATGAGGAATATATTAAAGTTCCAGAAGAAATAAAAAATTTAGTGACGGAATATATTAAAAATCCCGAAAATCATAAATCTGATGCTAATGTAGGTTATGGAACAGTAACTAAGCCAGATAATACACAATCAAATCCAAATCCAAATCCAAATCCAACAATTAACGATAATGGTTTAAATCAAGGTGGAAGTATCAAAGAAGACGATAAAAATTTAGGAACTGGAATTGGCTCAGGTTCAGGAAGTGGATCTGGTTCAACTTCAGGAAGTGGATCTAGTTCAGGTTCAGGAAGCGGATCTGGTTCAGGTTCAGGAAGTGGATCTGGTTCAGGCTCAGGAAGCGGGAATGGAAGTGAAACTCCTGGAATTGGTGATGGTTCAGGAGGTGGATCTGGTTCAGG
>CASDHD010000009.1 GCA_949280095.1 uncultured Bacilli bacterium | reverse complement strand
AAATTTATTTCAATAATTTTCTATTTTCATCTTGACATATCACCAGATGTCTTTATTCTTAACTGATTAATCACTTCATTTGCAGCATCAATAATTAGCTTTATTCCATCCGTATCTTTGCTAAAGTTTCGCGCACGATTTATTGGAACGCCTATTTTTGTTGCTAATCTTATCGCCTCAATGCCTTCAGCAAGTAAAAAGAACTCTCTACCTTTTGTTAACTGACTTTCAATTAATATTTTAAGCTCATCGGCTGCACCAGATTTACTCTTATTATCTTCACCGTCTGTCTCCATTAGAAAAAATACTTTTTCATTCATGCTTGGATATTTTCTGTCAAAATTCTCAATTTCTTCAATGACCGTATCATATAATCTTGTATATCCTTGCGCTGAGAATGATATGGGTTGGGCATTCTTTACCAATAAATCATCATGTACTTTTTTTGATTGACTATTAAATAATACAGTTGTTATTCTCACATTGTAATTCTTTTGCTCTTCTAATAATTTAATAATAGCTTCTTCTGTTGCCCTTTCTGTTCCGCGCATTGATCTACTTGCATCAAGTAAAAGTATTGCATGAACTACTTGGCGCATTTCTTGAGCAATATTGTCTATGTTATTATAAACCATAGTATTAATATCTCCTAATACATCTGTAGAACCAATACTTGTTGCTAATTCTTCTAAAGAAGTATCTTCTCTCAATACTAAATCATTTCCTTTATCTTGATCAGTTTTTAAAATTTCCAATTTATCACTTAAATTCATACCTAATTTCCCTCTTTCTTAATGGAAAATATAATATCAAAACACATAAACATTGTCAAATTGTTCGACACAATAAAAAAATATCAGCATTATATCTCTTTACATCCTTTATTCCCACTCTATTCCCAAAACTTCTTTACATTTATCTAAAACTATATTATCATTAATTTAGCGAGACACTTATCATAAGTGCTTGCCATTGGACAAACACTCATCCTTTAACGGATGGTGTTATTTTTTATTCCCAAAACCCCCAACTAGTTTCCTAGCCAAAAAGAATAAGTAGAATAATTATTACAATAAGGCCCAAAATCAAAAAATCTTGTTTCTTCATTTGTAACCACTCCTTCCTTAACAGAATTTGTGGCAAACACTAGAGTTTGCATCTCGCACGAACACTATATACTAAATAAAAATAAAATGCAAATCGATAATTTACATAATTGTTATGTGATTTTACTTATTTGGAGGTTCAAAATTCCAAAAGAAAAGACCAATTCGCTAAATGTATGATCATTTTAGCTAAATTAGTCTTTTTTATTTTTTCAAGTTCTTTTTATTCAATGTCTACCAATTGCATTACAAATCAAGCATCTTATTTAGAAATTTTTTACTATTTAAAAATAACCCTGTATAACGTTCATAATAACGATTAATAAAAAAATTAATCTCTTTTACAACTTCCTCACTAATTTTTAACTCACTAATGGAATCAATTTCTACATAATAATACATACGTACAAGTTTTACGGTTTTTGGACTAACTAAAATTTGTTGGGTATAGCAATTTTTACAAATAAATCCACCATCATCTGCATCTAAAGTCACAATATTTGTTTTATTGCCACACAAAATACAAGCATCTAACTCTAATCCTACACCTAAATAAGGCAAATATTTAAGTTCTAAAATATTCGTAATTACTAAAGGATTTAAGCCCGTTTCTATTTTTTTTATCCCAGCAATATAATAATCATATAGAATAAAATCATTACTTTGTTTATAAACTTGGGTTGTTAGTTCTGTTATATAATTTAAGTAACTAATCAATAAAATATCACTCTTGATTGTCTTAAATTCACAAAGAACATCTACATCCTTAAGAATAGATAATTTATCTTCTTTGTAATAAAGATAAAAAGAACCATAAGTAAATTTTATGGTTAGAGCTCGAATAGGACTTTTCATTGATTTAACGCCTTTACACATTACACCAATAATCCCATATTTTCGAGTAAACAATTGAATAATTTTTGAAGAATCTCCATACGGTGTTTCGTTAACGATTATTCCTTCTACTTTTGTTATCACTTTCTTCACTTCTCTTTTTTTCAGCATATGCTAAATAATCTTCTACTTTTCCACTTTTCTTGAATACATTCCATGCTTCTTTTTTATTCATTTTTATCAATCCTCAATCTTTCTAATTGTATATTGAGGATTTTTTCAAGATTTTATTCATTTTCATTAAAACCTAATTCATGTAAGATTTTTTCTTTCTCACGCCATTTTTTAATTGTTTTCACATAAAGGTCTAAATATACCCGTTTTCCAAGCAATTTTTCAATGTCTTTTCTTGCCAAAGAACCAATTGTTTTTAGTCGTTCACCATTCTTTCCAATGACGATTTTTTTAATAGAATCACGTTCTACTACAATTTCTACACCAATAAGAGTTACTTTTTCTTTCTCTTCATAATACGTTGTAACACAAGTAACACAATGTGGTACTTCTTCAATTGTTAAGTCCAAAAGCTTTTCTCGTACAATTTCACTGATCATAAAATACGTACTATTGCTTGTAATGGTATCATCATCAAAATATTTAACAGTATCTTTTAAATATTTTTTAATCACTTTTACTAAACAATCCAAATTATCATTTTTAATAGCACTTACCGGTACAACATCTGCAAAAGGAAATAAATCTTTGTATTTTGCTATAACTTCGAGTATTTCTTCATTTTTGATTTTATCAATTTTATTCACAACCAAAATCACTGGAACACTAGAATTTTTTAAACATTCTAAGATAAATTCGTCTCCTCGTCCTAAAGAAGTAGAAGCATCAACTAAAAATAAAACAGCATCAACATCATGAATCATAGATAGTGATTGCTTATTTAAAATCTTACCCAAACGACTTTGAGGTTTATGAATTCCTGGAGTATCGACGAAAACAATTTGAGTATCTTCTTCATTATAAATTCCTTGAATGACATTTCTTGTTGTCTGCGCTTTATCGCTTGTAATTGCAATTTTAGCATTTACCAAACTATTTATGAGTGTACTTTTTCCCACATTTGGTCTTCCTATAATACTAACAAATCCACTTTTCATACTTCACTACCTCACAAATATTCCTACAAAATAAGGTCCAAAAACAAACAATGCAATTACCATAGATACTAAAGTCATAATAAATGTTGCAGCACTTCCACAATCTTTAGCAATTTTTGCAAGAGGATTTTGTTCTAATGTCACCATATCAACAGTTGCTTCAATAGCAGTATTAATAAGTTCCATTCCTAAGATAGTTCCTAAAGCAATAAAAACAATAGCCCACTCTGATAATTTAATTTGAAAAATAACTCCTAAACATATAGAGAAAATAGTGGCAACTCCATGAATCCACATACTTTGTTCATAGCGATAAGCATAAATAAGTCCTTCAATTGAATACTTGATACTATGAAAAAAACGTTTAATTCCTTTTTTCTTTATTTCATCTCTTGATATTTGTGGCATTTAAAATCAACTCCTGTTTCGTAAACATAACTTTCTCTTCTTCTTTTGTCATATGATCATACCCAAGTAAATGTAACAATCCATGTACAGTTAAAAAAGATAATTCCCTTTTTTCAGAATGACCGTATTCCTTTGCTTGTTCTTGCATTCTTGGAATACAAATGAAAATATCTCCTAAAACCCGAACCTCTCTATTCAACTTGTTACCATTATCCTCAAAAGCAAACGAAATAACATCCGTTACTCTATCGATTCCACGATGGCTTTTGTTCATATTCTGTATTTCTTCTTCTCCCACAAAGGTAATTGAAAAAATTGGATTTCTTACATTTTCTACTTCCAATGTTTTATTGATGACTTCATTTAAATAAGTATAATCTTCTTTGTAACCGTATTCATCATTTACTAAATATTCCATCAAAACCACCCAAGTCCTATTGTTCTTGTAAAATAAACAACAGCAATGACAAAAAGGACAACACAAAGAATATTGTAAAAAACATCGCTCCTGAAAAATCTTGGCAAGTGTTTTTTTATCGCTGTAAGACCGATAAATAATAGAAAACCTATTATACTTCCTACAACGTTTAATAAAATATCATCAATATCAAAAGAACGGCCTATTTGTAATTGTACTAACTCTACCGTTAAAGATGTAATCACACTAATAAATAAAATATGCGATACTTTACTTGCTTTTACATAGCCAGATACAAAATAACCAAAAGGTACAAAGATTAAAATATTACCAATAACATTCCTAATAAACAATTTACTACCGATTTCATAACGAAAAATTTCTGTAAAAGGTACAATATTTAAACCACTATTGGTATTCATTTCCGTACTTGTTAAAAGTTGGAACAATAAAAGAGCATATACAACAAAAATCAAATTCAAAAATTCTTTATAAAAAACAAATTTCTCATGATTTACGAGTATATAAGTAACCCGAATGGCAACAATGACAACTAAGAAAATAACAAGCATAGGCCAAACATCTTTTATTGCGCTCTCTAAAGTATCTACGATCATCTAACTTCCCTCTTCTTCTGTAGGTATTACAGTGTATTCTTCTACTGTTGCTATATTTTCTATAATAGAATAAAATACATCTACATCTATTGTACTATCATTTATAGTATTTTTCAAAACTTTTTGCACTTTTATTTTCTCATTGTCCTTAAATTTTGTCTGAATCTTTTCTGTTGCAAGTTCTAATGCAACATTTGTACCCGTTTCCAAATCGTATTTATTTTTTGTTTCCACTGTTTCATACTCCGTATCTAGATAAAAAGTAAAATTAAAGAAACGGAATAAAACTTTACTTTCATCTTCATGAGTAACAAGACGACTTTTTAAAAGTTTATATTTACCTGAATCAGATTCGAAACTTATATTAAACCTTTTCTTGCCAGTTCTTTCTTTTGTAATATATTCAATAGGTAAACTTACATGTGTTTCGTACCATACCTCCGCATAGGCAGTACCAGAGGCACAAACATTATTCTTTACTTCTTCGTTAAATACGATTTCTCCACTAATTAAAATATCACCTTCCTTGACATATTGTCCCTCATGCACAACAATTTCACCCTTTGTACTCACGATAGAATCAATAACGCCACTTTTACTTGCTACAATATGGCAAAACTTATTTTCACTCTCAAAATGATTGATAATTCTCTCTTCAATTCGGATGACATAACGCATTCCGCTACTCTCAATTTCCACCCACTCCAAGCGATCTTTATAAGTATTTAAAATACGTTCCTTAATACTTTGTAAAGTATTATAATCCTTTTTCAAACTCCATACATGAATTCCTTCTGCTTCTAAACTTTTACTAACTAAATCTCTTATCTCTTTATTCGAATGAATGACATCCACTTTTACAATGACATTACTAAAAAAATTAGTAAGAAACAAAAAAAGTAAAACAGCAAATATCTTTAAAGGCGTTATCATCTTTTTAACACGATAAAAACCACTCTCTGAAACATAATAAAATTTAGCAGTTACAATTGTTTTTTTAATACGTTCGTAGTCACTTTCTAATACTTTTAAATAGATTTCTTCTCCTTTTTTGATAACATCATAAACGTTAATTTTATTTTTATAAAGTTTAACTAAAATACGATTTTGATTACGCACCTTGCATTTAATATAAATAAAATGATTGAACTTCATCTTTGAAACCTCACATCTTCTAATGTTCCTTCAATTAAAATTTCCCGCTTTTCCAGACGTTTTACGACAAACTTTGTTCCTTTTAAAGTCAAAGTAAACGCAGGCATAGCAAGTACAATTTCTTCGTCTGTCAATTTCACAATATCGATATAATTAAAAACATGAATTTTTTCTTCATAAAGATCGATATAATAATCGAAATCCATTAAAAAATTTCGCATAGTTTTATAAAGATGCATAACCTCACCTATATAACTATATGATTTAAAGAACATAAAAAAACCATTGTTTAGCACAATGATTTTAATCTTAACAATCAAGGTGTGTCTTTCATTAAAGCAAAGGGAATGAATTTTTTGTACTAATCACAATGATTTTCTTTTATCCTTTTAAAAGATACTCTATAACTCCAAAAAAGTAAGAAAAATATTAATTTTTTTGGAGTTATAAAGTTTTTATGCAAAAAAAGAGAACCAAAGCTCTCTATTTAAACAAATTTTTAAAACGTGTAAAGAAAGTTTCTTTCGTCTCTTCTTGGTTATTTTCTTTCTTTTCCGTTGGTGCTTTTATACCATCAACAACAAGAACAAATTTTGTAGTTCCCTCCATTTTTTTATCTTTCATAGTAAAAGTTTGATAATCTTCACCTAATTGAACAAGAGTACTTACCTTGTTACTTAAGGTATTTGCTTGAGAAGCCAAACTAGAAAGCTTTTGTATCCCACTTTGATTAAAAGCATGAATGCCACTATTTAAAGTTTTCGCACCCGTTTTTAGTTCACTAACACCACTTACGAGTTTTTTTGTCTCTTTATTTAAAACGCCGACACTTTTTGTTAATGTAGTCGTTCCATCGACTAAAGTTTTTGTTCCCGTTTGTAACTGTTTTAAACTAGCGATCAAAGTATCAACCATAGTTGTATCTGTAACTTGTTTATATAAGGCAATAATCATATCATCTTTTGTCGTTCCATCACCTGGTACAATATATCCATTTTGAATCATTGCCCCAATAGTTTGTAGTTGTGTATTGGAAGACATTTGAATTTTTACTGCCTCTAAAGAAGTAATCATCTTAGAAACACCCTCATTGACTGTAACTGTTCCTTTTTTTATCTCTTCTAAGCTTTTATAAACAGTTTCTATACCACTTGCTAGTTCCTTACTACCACTACTTAATGCACTAACCCCATTTAAAAGTTCTTTGGAACCATCTTCAATCTTATCAATAGAAGTTTGCAAAGTACTTACATTTTTGGTTAGAGCATTCATTTGATCAAAGATTTTTAAATCACTTTCTTCAATTAATTTAGAGGAAGCCATCGCATAGATACTTGGTAACTCGAATTTTTCAGTATCCAATTCTATTTTGATAGTATCCATATCCTTAAACTCTTTTAAATCTAAACTTTCATACAACCCAGGCGCTGATAATCCTACCACAATATACTTGCTACCATTATCCATAACACGACCATTTGTAACAGTTACATTTTTATTATTTTCACTTGCTATCATCGTTCCTGTTACCACCATAAATGGTGTATACATTTCCGTATTCTTTCCGGCAATCTTTTTCACAAACTTAGATTTATTTTTATATTGAATATTCATCACAACATGTCCTTGCTTACCAATTAACTCATCTAAAGATATTTCTTTTCCATCCAATTTATACGTAATAGAACTTTCAATAGGTAAAGCCTTATTCGTTGTACCTTGATAAAATATACTATTCCCATTACTTTCCCAAGTAAGTAAATTTTCATTACGCGTATAAGTATGATTACTATGAGTATTCAAAATGTTTTCCAAATCAGAATAATCTTGAATACTAGCCTCCTCTTCATTATTGACTAAATGTTCACTTACCAAAACACTTTTCACCGTTCCATCCGTATTTAATTTAGCGTAAACCGTTTCTTCCTTACTTAATGCAAATACTTGGCTTGGCATAAACAAAACCATTCCTACAAACATAGCTGTTGCAAACTTTGTCCTTTTATTTTTTTTCATATTCTTCGTTTCCTTCCCTTTATAAGTTGTTTTCATAATCCATGTATCAAAAATACATAAAATAGATGGTAATACCATAAGAACAACAAACATACTAATGATTGCCCCTCTTGAAATTAACGAACACAACGATCCAACCATTTCAAGTTCTGAATACACTCCTACTCCAAAAGTAGCAGCAAAGAAGCACATTCCACTAACGAATATTGAATTACTACAATAATCGGTTGTTTTGATAAGGGCATCTTCCTTTTTGATGTCTTCTCTTCGTAATTTCATATAATTTGTTGTCATAAGAATCGCATAGTCAATCGTCGCTCCTAATTGAATAGTTCCAAGTACGATAGGAGCAACAAATGGTAATACTATTCCTCCAAAGTATGAAACAGACATATTCAAGAATATAGCAAATTCAATCGCTATAATTAACAAGATTGGTAAACTAAATGATTTTAAAACAAAAACCATAATCACTAATATACAAACAATAGAAGATACATTTACATTACGAAAATCTTCATCACTTATCGTAACCAAATCTTTCATAAGTGGACCTTCCCCTGCAAGAATCGCCGAATCATCATATGTACGTATAACTTGATTTACCTCATCAATTTGGGCATTTAATTCATCACTAGCAATTTCATAAACAGAATTGATAAGCATCATTTGATAATGACCACTTTCAAAAACATTCACTAAATCACTAGGTAACATTTCTTTGGATAATCCTAAACTCTCTAATTTTGCAAAAGTTAAAACAAAATCTATTCCAGCGATATTTTCTAAACGTTCCACCATATTTTGAACATCATCCGTTTTTAAATCTTTGTTGTATAAAACAATTTCTGGAGAAACAATATTAAATTTTTCTTTTAATTCTGTATTCGCTACTATGGAATCTAAAGTATTTGGTAAACTTTTATCTATTTTATAATACACATCTACTTTAGAATTAGCTAAATAAGCTGGAATTAATAAGAGAACAAACAGTACAAAAATCACTTTATGGTGCTTTACAACAAAAGTATTTAAAGAATGAAAATGTACCGTAATTGGTTTATGTTTTGTTTTTTCAACTACCTTATCAAAGAACAGTAATAAACTTGGAAATACCGTTAAAACGCACACAACTCCTAAAAATACCCCTTTTGCCATAACAAGTCCTAAATCTCGGCCAAGCGTTAGATTCATCGTACATAGTACTAAAAAACCTGCAATCGTCGTTAAAGAACTCCCTGTTACAGAAGTAAATGTTTCTAAAATAGCATCACGCATTGCCATTTCTTTGTTCTTTTCTTTTTTATTCTTCTCATAAGCATGGTATAAGAAAATTGAAAAATCTGTCGTAACTCCTAATTGCAAAACAGCCACCAAGGCCTTTGTTATGTAAGATATTTCTCCTAACAAAATATTAGAGCCTAAATTAAATAAAATTGAAATACCAATATTGGCAAGCAATAAAATAGGTACTAAATACGAATCAAGAGAAATCTCAAGTACAAATAAACAAAGAAGTACAGCAATAACAATATAAACAAAAATTTCACTCTCTGATAAGTCCATTGTATCTAACACCATAGAACTCATACCACTTATTTGCATTTTATCATTTGAAATCTCTTTCATTTCTCGAATAGCTTCGATTGTACTTAAAGAAGAAGTCGATTCTTCAAAAGTCACAAACAATAAATCTGTATTTTCTTTATAAAGTTTTTCTGTAATATCATTTGGTAGATATTCTAAAGGAATATTCGTACCTATTGCATCATAAATAGAAAGTACTTTACTTACACCATCAATATTCTTGAATTGTTCTTCTATGGCTAGAATTTCTTTACTAGATAAGTTTTTGGCAAGAACAACTGTATATGCACCCATCCCAAATTCTTCTGTTAAAATATTTTGTCCTTCCACCGTTTCAATTTCTTCTGGTAAATAGACAAGAATATCATAATTTACTTTTGTCAGTTTCATTCCCACTAAGGATAGGACAAATAAGATAAGTGTAACAATTAAAATCTTATTTTTGTTTTGACAAATCCAATTTGCTAATTTTTTCATCATAACCTCCATTCGTTTTAACATTTTATGTGAAAGACATAAAAAATGCACGTACAGAAATTAAAAAATGTTGGATATCTTTACATTTTTTTAAAAACGTATGTACAAATAAGCAACATTATGTTTATTATCTTTACAAGCCGAAATTCTTGCGTATAATAAAGTTTAGGTGAAGAACAATGAATAAAAAAGATTTACGTGTAGTGAAAACTCAACATAACTTATACCAAAGTCTATTAGATTTAATGAAAGATAAAACTTTTGAAGAAATTAAAGTCTCTGATATATGTAGTAATGCTTTAATTAATCGTTCTACTTTCTATGCTCATTATACTGATAAATATGAATTGCTGGCTGATTATATCAATAATTTAAAAAAATCTCTAACGGAAGAATTAGAGAAGAATAAAAAGATATCCAATACTAAAGAATACTATTTAGAAATGATTAAACTATTTTTAGATCATATAGAGCGCCAAAGAGAAGAATATGTGAGTATTATGATTAACAATCGAAATAGTATTACGATGGACATTATTTATGATGTAATTGACCAAGATATTATTACGCATTTAAGTAAAGACGAAACAGTAAATACTAAAAAAATTCCTGAGGATATCATTGCTAAATTTTATTTGGGAGCCGTAGTAAGTTTAGGAACTGAATGGTTAAAAGATAATAAAAAATATACAAAAGAAGAAATCATACATTATCTATCTGTTCTTATTCCAGATGAATTAAATAACATATAAAAAGCCTCTTTTTCAGAGACTCATTATTTTATCTTTTACTTTTTTAGATACCATACTCATATCCGTGCGAGATGCGATACTTTGTAGTTCTTTCATGATAGTACCCATATCTTTCATACTTGTTGGATTGATTTTAGCTATGGCTTCTCCAATGTATTTATCTACTTCTTCTTCAGACATTTCTTCTGGCAAATAATTTTTTAAAAGTGCAATTTCTTTTTGCAAAGTTTCAATTTCACTCGCTTTATTAAATTTCTCAAATTCTAGTATAGAATCAGTACGCATTTTCACTTGACGCTTAATTACAGTGATAACATCATCATCACTTAAATCGCCTTTTTTATTAATGCTTTCTAATTGTAATGCACTTTTAAGCATACGTAACACATTTAATGAAAACTTATCTTGTTCTTTCATACTGACTTTTAAATCATTATTTATTTTTTCAAACATTTTAGCATCACCTTTTAATAATTTTTATGCTTACGAGCATTACGTATCATTTCTTTTTTAGCTTCTCTTCTTTGAACCCCTGGTTTCGTATAGTGTTTCTTTTTCTTTAGTTCAGAAGGGACACCACTTTTGGCAACTTTCATTTTCCAAGTTTTCATTGCTTTTTCTAAGTTACCATTTACCGCTACTTTTGTCATAAATTCCCTCCTTTCACTTAACTAAATAGATTATAGCACCAAACTACAAGATTTGGCAAGAATTACCCATACGAAACTCAAAATTTTCTCTTCAAAATCATATCAGCATTAATGTCATCATAATCTAAAGAGGAATCTTCTAAATTTGTAGTTTCTTCTTGCACCGTTGAAGATGTTATTCTTGACTTAATATTTGAAAAAAATGTCAATGCTTCAAAAGTCAAAATAGCAAGTATTATTCCTAAAAAAATTACGCTTTTCTTTAGGTCAAAATAAGGCAAAAAGTCAAGAAAAAAAGAACTAAACTGTCATAAGTTCTTGCTCTTTTTCTTTTAACTTTTCATCCACAATTTTGTTATATTTATTAATAGATTCTTGTACTTCGTCTAATAATCTTTTTTCTTCATCTTCTGGATATTCTTCACGTTTTATAGCATTATTTTCTTCCTGGCGAATATTACGAAGTGCTACTCTTGCTTCTTCTGCGACTTCTTTAGCATCCTTAACATATTCTCTTCTTCTTTCTTCAGTAAGTTCAGGAACTGTTAAAATAATAATTTCTCCATTATTAGTTGGTGTAATTCCGATATTAGCTTCATTAATTGCTCTTTCAATATCTTTTAACATTGTACGATCAAAAGGCTTAATTATCAATTGTCTTGCTTCTGGAACTGTTACATTTGCAAGACTTTGTATTGGAGATGGTGTTCCATAATAAGGCACCATAATTCCATTTAACATAGCAGGATTTGCTCTTCCAGCACGAATATTGATTAATTTATTTTCCAAAGCAGTAATTGCTTTTTCCATCTTTTGTTCTACGTTCATATACTTTTACTCTCTTTCTTTTTATCTTATTATCATTATAATCGACACTACATCTTTTTACAACAAGTTCTAGTAATTTTTAATTTTTTTCTTGATATGCTTTTAGTGCTTTATCAAAATTTATTTTCAAGAAATTCTTACGATAATCTGTAAAATACTCTTCAGGCTTAATTTCGCCTTTTATATTTTTAATTTCATCATCAAAATAGAGAATTTCCCCATTTTTAACAACTACCACAGTAGGTGCTTTTATATCCATTTTTCCTAAATCATCTGCAACTAGATAATTTTTTAACTTTTCAACAATCGCCATATACGTGTGATTATTGAGTTGTCTATCCTTTGAAAAGTTATAGTAGCAAATTTCTTCTATATCATTATCTATCGCAACATCATTTAAATATTCTGCATAGTAATGGCTCCAAATATTACTAGGAAACGCCATGAAAATAATTCCACTTTTCCCATTCAACAAATCTAAAACCTTATTTTCATTTGCATAAGTAAATATATTATTCTTAGAAATATCTTTATATTCATTAGCAAAGCGCACATTATCGGTCACATCAGTTTGATAATCCTTAGTTCCTAAAACTGCAAACAAATAAATCATAATACAAAAAATAATTAATTTTATAATACTTCTTTTATTTTTTAAAAACCACTTCATATACATCACTACACTCAGTATAACAAAAAAACAAAAGTTTTTCACTTTGTTTTCCGTTTTATTTACATATCATAATATCTTCTAGTTTCTTTTTTTAGGCATCATACCATTCTACTAGATCTTTTAAATCTTTTCTAGGCCTCATAGTAGGAGTTTGATTTGCATATCCAAGTGCCATAGCGCAATTTAATTCCATATCTTCATGATTTAACATTTTCGAAACTTCTTCTGCAATATATACAGTATCTCGAATCCATAAAGTACCAAGACCTAATTCTGTTGCTCTTAAACACATGTTTTCCACGCAGGCCCCAATAGATAGATTATCCCCTACAATCCAATTATCATTTTTTTCTCTAAATATTAAAACTAGGACTGGAGCTTGTTTTATTACATTAGCTGTTGGATTGACACTACTTGCACAATTCAATTTTTTTCTTTCAATAGTATCATCATGTTCAAGAGTATATGCAACCATCATATCTGCCAATTTATTTTTAATTTCTCCTTTTACTATTACAAAATACCAAGGTTGTCTATTTTTAGCAGATGGAGCAAGCCTTCCACAATTCAAAATATCTTCTACTACTTCTTTTGCAATGTCATCATTTTTAAAAAGCCTTATACTTCTTCTATTTGTTATCGCCTCTATTGTATTCATATTAAATTGTCATCTCCCATAAATTATAATTATAATTTCCATTTATCCCACTACCAACATTAGTAAATCCAATTCTTTGATAGTAATCATTAAGAAAAGTACTTTCTTTATAACAGTCTAATCTTAAATACTTTTTATAATCTGCTTTACATTGCTCTTTTGCAAATTCTATCAGTTTTTTTCCTATGCCTTTTAAATGGATAACTGTTACTAAATGATGAATATAATAAGAAGCATCATCATTATTCCAATATCCTTTATCTTCTTCTTTTAAAAGCATTGCACCACAAACTTTGTGTTCTAATTTAACTACAAATAACTTATTTATCTTCATTTGCTCTCTAAAATAATTTTTATCGTATTTATTAGGATAAAAATCTATACTCCAACCCTTCATACCTTTTTGTGAAAACCATAAACACCTATCGTAGATTAATTCACAAATGGCATCCAAATCTTCTATTTTGGCTAGTTCAATTTCATACTTCATATTTTCCTCCTTTAAAAAGTATACCATGAAAAAAGACACTTTTTCAAATGTCTTAATTTCCATTTACTTGATTCATTACTTCTTCAGCAAAGTTTTCACTACGATGTTCCATTCCTTCACCAACTTCATAACGAACCATTTTTAAAATCTCCCCACCATTGTTAGATACGTAGGTATTTACACTTATATCTCCATCTTTAATAAAAGGTTGTTCAGCAAGACAAATTTCTTTGTAGAATTTCTTAATTCTACCCTCTACCATTTTTTCTGCAATATCTGCTGGTTTTCCTTCATTCATAGATTGTTCTTTTAAAATTTCACGTTCACGATTTACTACAGTATCTGGAACGTCTGTTGTAAATACATAACTAGGTTTCATAGCTGCAGCTTGCATGGATACATCTTTTGCAACTTCCTCATTTGCTCCTTTAAGAACAGTTAAGACAGCTATTTTACCACCCATATGTAAATATGCACCAAATACTTCATCTGCATTTTTACTAACAACTTCAACTCTTCTTAAAGAAAGCTTTTCTCCAATCTTTGCAGTCTTTGCAATAATTAAATCGTTAATCGTACCTGCTTCATCATCTGCTTCAACTTGTAAAATGCTTTCTAAATCCGTTACATCGCTTTTTAAAATAGCATTACCAATTGTATCAATCATATTTGTAAATTCTTCATTTTTACTAACAAAATCAGTTTCTGAATTTACTTCCAATATAACAGCCTTATCGCCATCAACAAAAATATTAGCAAGACCTTCTGCTGCAATACGGCTTCCTTTTTTTTCTGCTTTAGCAATTCCCTTTTCTCTTAAGTAATCCATAGCTGCATCCATATCACCATTGCATTCTGATAAAGCCTTCTTGCAATCCATCATTCCTGCTCCACTTGCTTCGCGCAAATCACGCACTAAACTAGCAGTAATTTCCATAACATTCAACTCTTTTCTTTTTTTATTTTAAATTTGCAATTAATTCTTCTTTTTTCATCGTAGAATAACCTTTTAATCCTTGCTCTTTAGCAACAGCTTTTAATTCAGCAAGTGTCATAGAAGCATAATCATTTACTTCTGTTTTTTCTTCTACTTTCTTTTCTTCTTGTACTTCTTCTTTTATTTCTACAGTTTTAACTGGTTCTTCTTTCTTAGGTTCTGCTTTTTCTACTACAGTTTCCATACTTACTTCTTTAGTATTTTTACTTTTATCTTCTTCTGTTACATAATCAACCATTTCTAAATTACGTGCCTCACAAATAGCATTATTTAAAACACCTACAACAACTTTTACAGAACGTACTGCATCATCATTTGCTGGTATTACATAATCTACATCATCTGGATCACAATTTGTATCCACTAAACCAAATACTGGAATGTTTAACTTTCTTGCTTCACGAATTGCATTGATTTCCTTTTTAGGGTCTACAATAATAATCGCTTGTGGTAATTTATTCATCTCACGAATACCACATAATACACGATTTAATTTGTCATATTCTTTTTTAAGTCCGATAACTTCTTTTTTAGGTAAAACTTCAAATACACCATTCTTTTCCATAGCTTCGATTTCTTCAAGTCTTTTAATTCTTCTACGAATTGTTCTAAAATTGGTTAAAGTTCCACCAAGCCATCTTTCTGTTACATAGTAACTATTGCTTCGAATCGCTTCTTCTTTACAAACTTCACTCGCTTGTTTTTTAGTTCCAACAAACAAAAAAGTTCCTCCATTATCTGCGATTGCTTTAATCTCCTTGTATGCTTCCTCTAGTTTTTCTGCAGTTTTTTGTAAATCAATGATATGAATTTCATCTCTTGCTGCAAAAATATACTCTTTCATTTTTGGATTCCATCTTTTTGTTTGATGTCCAAAATGAACTCCTGCTTCTAATAAATAACTCATAGAAACAACGGCCATAAATATTTCCTCCTTCGTTAAAACATCTGCTAAGTTCATCTTAAAATTACCACCTCTTCGGCACTCGGTAATATTAATCCCTTAAACATGTCTATTTGCTAACTTTTTTAGCCATTTGTATTTTAGCAAAAAAGAAAGCCTGTTACAAGCATTTTTACTATAAATATATTAAAAAAGTTCAAAAAAATTCCACTATTTTTTATTTTATAAGTAGAAACCCTTTATAAGCATGATAATATTCTCTTTTAAATTGATTTAACAACTCTTTATCATAAGCACCCTGTATAGAAAGGATAATATTATCAATACCATAATCTTCAATAATAGAAAAAATTCTTCTTTTTAATTGTGCTACTGTATCTAATGTAATATCTTGAAAAATTGTAACAAATAAAGTTTCATTTTTATAAAACAAATCCATTTCTTCTTCACCTAGAAAGAGTTTAACAAAAAAAATTTCCTTTGTAAGGGATTCGACAAAAGAGGTGTTTATTTTTGTTTTTTGTTTTTCCAATAAAATTGATTTTGTTCTCGTAATTTTCGAATATCAATATCTTCATTTTCTAGGTCTTTCCCATTATATCTTTCTATAATTGTAAAATCTTCTTCATAAAGTTTATTAACGATTCGTAATTCATCGGCATAAATAAACATTTTTTTAAAATTTTTCGCATAATATTCAATTTCTCTTAAATACAAATAAGTTTTAGAAAGTTTTTCATCTCCCATTTGTACATATTGTAAAAAATAAGGCTTTGCTCGTTTATACTTTTTCATTTTGTACAAAGTTTTTCCTAAATAATAAAGAAATACTGGCTGTTTTGTTCTATCAAAACCCTTTTCAAACCAAACATAAGCATTTGTAAAATCCATGTTTTGTAAATACATTTTCCCATAATGCAATGCATATTCATAATCTTCTTTTTTTTGCATAGACATATTCCCATAACTTGTTTTATTTCGAATAGCATTCCTTACTACTTGTAAAATTGTTTGTTCGTCTTTTTTTATCAATTTTACTTTACCTAGTATCTCTTCTGCTTCTTCTACATAACCATTTTGAATTAATAAATATAAGCAAGCAAAAAATAAATCTCTTTTTATTAATGGATAATTTGATACTAAATATTTGATACTAAATACATGGTAACACACATTAAAAAATATTGTTTCTTCTCCTTTGTTTCCTCTAGTATTTTATACATTTCTAACTTGTTCATTTTCTAAACCTCTCTTACTATTCACAACACCATACAAACAACCACAATATTCTTGACGATACAAATGATATTTTTTAGCAAGTTCTATACTTTTTTTATAGCCTTCTTTTTTCTTAAAATCAGAAACGAGAAAAAGAACTTTATCTTCCTCCTTTTTCCCCTCATTTATACTTTTTTCCAACTCTAAGCCAATTGTATTAATCACTTTAGCATTCTTATAAGGACTAACAGTCAAAGTCGTTCCAAAGTAATCAAAATGCTTTTCCATTGCCATTGTTGCTGTTTTAAAAAGACGAAGATAATAACACTTATGACACCTAGCCCCACCTTCAGGTTCATGTTCTAAATTTTTAGCAATCTTTTTAAAAGCTTCATTCTCATAGTCAATGTCCAAAAATGCAATATCCAACTTACTTTCCTTAATGTATCTTTTTTGTTCTTCTTTTCTTTTTATGTATTCTTCTACTGGCTCAATATTGGGATTATAATAAAGAATTGTAATATAAAAATAATCCTTTAAAACATCAATCACCGCCGTAGAACAAGGCCCACAACAACTATGTAACAATATTGTTTTTTTACTAGAAAAACGTTTTAATTCTCGTTCCATCCAATCATTATAATTGAGATTTTGCATGCATTCCCAACTATGGTTTATCCATTTTTGTGTTCTATCTATTTCCATCATTCATTACCTTCTTCAGGAATTGTAATTTGTCCTTCTTCTCCGAATTTTTGAAAAACAACATTTCCATTATCAGAGTCTAATAAAAGAGTTCCTTTTTCTTCCCCTAATGTTGTATAGGTTAACGCATATAAATCGAGTCTGTCCATATTCACTAAATTAATATAGACGTGGTTTCCATCATTCATTCGAAATAAAAACCTTGTATCATCTAGAACGATATCGCCACTCATACTTTGAGAATATTCGATTTCACTCACTAAAGCTAAAGATTCAGGCTTTACATGAGCAAGTTCTTTAACCAAACGTTCATACACATTGCTTTGAACATAATTATTTAAAAAAGGCACACCATTATAATCTCCTTCAATGGTTTCAACACCATTTGATAAAACATATGTAGAATTATTACGATTATAAAATAATACGCGAGCTTCCTCAATTTGAATGGTCACTTGTCCAAAAATATTTTTCTTCACTTTTGCAGTAGCAACCAAATCTAAATTTTCGATATTTTTAGCAATTGTTCGACTAGAATATTTAGTAAATTTTGGATATTCTTTTAATCCAGAAGCTTCTATAATTTCATAATCTGCTATATTCGTTGTTCCCAAAATAAGAATATTTTTTACATGCAAATTCCAAATATAAAAAGCAAGTGAAAAAAGAAGAACACAAATAAGCAAAAATAGGAAAAAAGCTTTCCATTTAATATGACGTTTTATTTTTGTTTTTTTCTTTTGCATCGATTCTTCTTCACCTACTTTGTTTTCTACAAGGACTATTTCTATTTATGTTCTGAAACTAATTTTTTAATGGCATCATAAATCGTTTTACTAGGATTTACTTTTTTATATTCTACCATATTTTTTTTGAAATTTTTTATTTTTTCTTGATGACTTAAAAGCATATCTATTTTTTCAGCTAAAACTTCTTTGGTAACATCTTTTTCTTCTAATACCGAAACAACACCATTTTCTTCTAATTCTTTAGCATTATAGTATTGATGATTATTTGCAACATTAGGACTTGGTATGATAAGACTTGGTTTTTCTAAGCCAATAATTTCAAATAAAGTTCCAGCACCTGCTCTTGATATTACAACATCACTAGAAGCCATAATGCCTGGCAAATTATCAAAATAAGGTACAATCTTAAGGCCTTTTTTATTTGTGATTTTCGCTTTAAAATCATCAATATTCACGTTACTTCCAACTATATATAAAATCTCATAACTATTATGTAAATCACTATTTAAAAAAGAAATCATCTTTTGATTTAGGGAAGAACTTCCCAAACTTCCTGCTACATATACGACCAATTTTTTTGAGACACTAAATCCTAAAAGCGTTTTATCTATTTTTTTAGTATTTAATGCTCCATCTAAAGATGGATGTCCAGTATAAATGATTTTCTTCGCTTTTTTTAAATAGGCACTAGAACTTTTAAACGTTACACCCACTATATCTGCATAGCGACTTACTAAATAATTAACTTTTCCAGGGCGACTGTTTTGTTCATGAATAAACGTCTTTATTCCCATTTTTTTTGCTGTTTTCATAACAGGATATGTCACATATCCTCCTACTCCAATAACTACATCTGGTTTAAATGTAGACATAATGTGCTTACACTTTTTCATAGCTTTATGAATTAAGAATATATTTTTGATATCCCGTTTGATATCTTTTGTAAAACCATAAATTTCTAAGGATTCAAAAGGTATCCCTTTTTTTGGAACAATTTCTTTTTCCATACGATTATGCGTTCCAATATATAAAATATTTAAATTTTTCTCTCTTTTTTTAAATTCTTCAATAATAGCAAGTGCAGGATAGATATGTCCTCCACTACCTCCTGCTGAAACAATGATATTCATTTTCCTCACCCTTATCACAATTATACTACAAATTAAAAAAACTTATTAGTAAATTAAAAAGAATATGTCAATTAGAAAGACAGATGATTTCTAATTTTCTAATAACGCTTGTTTTACAATTACATCCTCTAATAAATTAATGGAAAATGTTTTGGTTCCAATATGATTTAAAGAGGTACCACGATGATAAAAAATTTGTTTATCTAAAATAAAATAACGATCATGAAAACTATCACTGTAAATAATCTCTAAATTATGATATTGTTGCTGATATTTTTCTATTTCTAGCCTAGAAAGTAAGCTCTTCGTTTTTACTATTAAAAATAACAGATACTTTTAAATTTTTTATTAAGTCTAATGTCTCTTTATCAGCATAGGCATCCACAATAATAAGTTCATGATTAGCTTCTTTTAAAATATCAATAATTTTAGAAAAAGAATCCCATATTTGACCAGCAAAGTAAATTTCATTTATCTTTTTCTTTTCATCAAATTTTGAGAAAGTTTCTTCTAATAAATCAATTCTTTTATTATCGTTTAAAACCATCTCATTGATATATTTTTGCTCTATCAAATTCGTCGATAGATATTTACGCATGGCAACAAAAGCATCCATTATTTTAATACTAACATGCGTAGCAACAACTGATTTTAAAATCGTAGCAAGCATGGCAACTCCTTGTTCTGTAAATACTCTAGGGTTCCTATATTTCCCTCCTCTTGTTTCTACTTTTTGGTCAAAATTTTTGACCAAAAAAATTTGACTTTCTTCCTCTGTTAATCTAAAAGAAAATCTAAGGGGAAATTTTTCTAAATTATTTTTGACCGCTTGGTTGATTTCCTTAGTACCATTTTTACATTGATAGAGTTTAGCCAAATCAGAATCTAACATAACTTGACGACCTCTTATTTCAAAAATCATATCTTCAATTTTGAAATTTTCTAAAATTATTTCATCCATAAGAAAATACCTCCTAAATAAGAAAGTATCCTAACATATTAAAAGTAATTATTTTGTCGAATTTTCTATTATTTTTATACATCACTTAACGTTTTACTTTTACAAATAAAAAGTAAGGAACATCATATTGATAAATTGTTGATGGTTTCAGTTCTATAATTTCTTCTGTAGGAATTGGTTCTAAAAATTCTACAATTTTAAAATTATTCTTAAGCAAAGTATTAATAATAAAGCTAAAATTTCTATGGTACTTCACAACATCACAATCATTCCAGTCAACAATCCTTTTTCCATTTCGATTGTAATCTGATACTATTTTATAATATTTATCGTCAATAAATAATTTATCTTCACAATGACAACTGGGCATTAAAATAGTACCTGTACCAATAGGATGTTCCTGCGAATAAATAAAATATCCCTCTTCATTTAGTAAATGATAAATATCATGACATAACTTGTCATAATCCTCAACATAATGTACTGCCAAAGAGCTTATTACAACGTCAAATTTTTCCTGAATATTTGAAATGTCTTCCATCGCCATAATCTCTATTTTTACATTCTCATAATTATTCTTTTCTTTTGCAAGCGCTATCATGTTTCTCGATATATCTGTAGCATACACATAAGTTGCACCATTATTTAAATAATATTTTATATTTTCGCCGCTTCCACAACCTAGTTCTAGTATTCTTTTACCTCTCAATTCTGGTAACATTTTTCTTATATTTGGTATTTCTATCAAATCATTTGCAGAAGGAATCGTGACATCATTTCTCATACTTTCATATTGGTTAAAAAATGTTTCATTATCATATATGTTTTGTTTCATATTTTGCCTCTCTTTTTTCTATTATAAAGCAATTTACTAGAAAAATGAAAGATTTTACTTTAATAATTGACACACATAAATTAAAAAAATTCTCTAATTTCAATTTCTACTCACATTCAAAATTATTCCAATACTCCCATACGAACAAGCAAACTACTACCTCCATAACTTAAAAATGGCAAAGTAACTCCTATGTCTTGCAATCGTAACTGATATTTCACAGGTAGCACTTACAAAGTAATCGGAAATTAGTGGTTACACTTCCAAATAACTGTTTTTTATAAATCCAAGCTATTCTTATCTAACAAGAATTCTTGTACCCCAATAATTAAAATTCCATCTTCTGTGATCCAATGCTTTATGTTATCCTTTACAACAATAATTTTTTTAAAATTATCTCCTATATTATTAAGTGGTCTTGATTCTTGAAGGTTTTTTTCACGTGTATCTATATTTAAAGCTACTTGAACATAATATCTTTTATTTCCTTGATTACATACAAAATCAACTTCTAATTGTTTATGCAAATTTCCTTCCCTTACATCTACAACTCCGACATCAACATTATATCCACGAATTAGAAGTTCATTGTAAATAATATTTTCCATGATATGATTTTCTTCTACTTGCCTAAAATTAAGTCTAGCATTACGAATTCCTACATCTGCAAAATAATATTTTTGTGGAGTGCCAATATATTTTTTCCCTTAATATCATATCTTTCAGCCTTTTCTATCAAAAAAGAATCAAGTAAATAATCTAAATAAGAAACAATAGTATTTTTAGATAAATCTTTAATTCCGTTACTAATAAAAGTATTATAGATTTTTTGAGGGTTTGTTAGACTACCAACAGATGAAGATAATATATTAATAATGGAATCTAAAATATCATCTTTATTTATTTTATTTCTTTCGATGATATCTTTTTTATAAGTAAGTTCAAATAAATCTAATAAATATTTTGATTTTTGCTTATCATCTTTATTATTCAAAATAACAGGCATTCCACCATATAATAGATATTTTGCGAAACTAAAAATATGATATCCTAATAATATAGGATGGGTG
>CASDHD010000008.1 GCA_949280095.1 uncultured Bacilli bacterium | reverse complement strand
TTCAAAACGATATCCTGAAATTGCTAAGAATTCAGTAAGTTCTGCATCACTTTTAGCAATTTTTTCACGTGTAGAAATATAAGTACCCATTTGATTAATTCTTCCATCAATTAAATTTATAGTTTTAGAATAACCTTCTAATTTACTAGTAAACTTTACAATGTCTGCTCCTTTAACTTTCGCATTCTCTTTAACATTATCAATTTTTTCCCAAATAATACGATGAAGATTTAGATAACGATGCAGTTGTCCCTTAAATTCACGAATAAAAACCTGTTCTTCAATATACTTTTCAATTTTTTCTATGGATTGTTTCTTATTATTAATAAAATAATACTTATCTCCTCTTATTACATCATATCGTTCATTTGTAAATTCAAAATATTTTTGTTTTTCTGTTCTTGATAAAAGATCTGCTATTTGTTCCTTCGTTGCTTTATCAAACACAATAAAATAAGGATACACAGTTTCAATATTTGCAAGTTCTTTAGGAACAGGTGCTCCTAAACTAAACAAATAACTAAAAGCAGGAGATAATTTATTCTCATAATAATCCGTTACTTTATCAATATCTGCAAACAATGTATCTTCACTTACATTTCTATTATTCAAACAAATTAAACCATCTTCATAAATTTTAACAGTAATATCATACGCTGTTGTAAATTTTATATATTCTTCTCCATCTACTCCATAATCGATTTTGCCAATAGCAAGAGCTTTTCGATATTCTTGTAACTTTTCCATATCTAGTTTCAATTGACTTTTACATTCTCTTAAAAAATCATAAATTTCTGTTAATTGTAGCATAGTTCTTTGAAACCAACCACCTATGTATACATTTGTAATTTTCATAAAACTCAGGCTCTCCCTCTTTTAAATATCTAAACTAAAAAATGCTGCATCATCTTGAGTAAACCCAAATTTTTTATAACAACTATGCGCAGGAATTCTAAAATTACGACTCCATAATTTTAAAGATGTACATTCATGATTTCTACATACTTCTCGTACTACCTCTAACATTTTGCTTGCAATATGGTGTTTGCGAAACTCAGGTTTAACACATACATGATTTAAAATAGCAAATGTTCCCATATCTTTAAACATTGTTGGCACAATTGCTATTCTTGTATGAGCAATAACACGCCCTTCAAACTCACCAATAATATAAATTTGGTTTCGATCACTTTTGTATTCATTAAATATTCTTAATGCTTCCTCATAATCTGTATCTTCTTCGAATACTTCATTACATAAGTCCACAATACCACGGATTTTAGAAGCATCTGCAAGTGAAAATTTCACATTTATTTCCAAAGTTCTCAACTCCTCTTCTACTATAATTTGATTTTATCACAAGAAAAAAGCAATTTACAATTCTAGCAGTAATCTTTACATCAATTTAACAAAAAGCTATTCTTCTAATTCTGTTTTTTAATATGTATCACTCTGCTATTTTACTCTCACCAGTTCTATAATCAATTTCTATTCCATCCTGAACATTATAAACAAAAACATGAAATTGAATTCCCACTCCATTATCTTCTACCGAATAAGCTTCCATTTCAACTCCACTTGCCACTAAATTTTCATCATCATAAATTGGTGTTACACGATAAAGTACATGGTTGTGTGTTTCTTTAATATATTCTGCAACTTGGTTTTCAAAGGAAAGCATTCCCTTAGTATTCATTTGTCTTGTACAAGTAATTAAATTTTTTGTATTTGCATTCTCACCAGTAAGTTGATATCCAATTAAATGGCACCGATTGTATAAATATTTTCCATCAATATTGTCATACTTAATCGTGTGCCACCCACTTGGTTTTACCATACCTATACTTCCACGTTCTTCTGTAGGCATTAAATCAATACCGATATTAGCAAATGCAACTCCGCATCTTCCTAAAGAATCAAGTTCACTATACTTTTCAAAAGAACCTGTTGTATAATCATTTTCTATAAAAAAAGGCTTATTATCCTCTATGATAATAACATCACTACCACTATAAACTGGGAATTCATTTAAAGCATAAGAAGGTAACTCTTTTCCTTTTTCGGTTTCACTATAAATTCCTTGTCCTAAAAGACATCCTAAAACAATTACAGTCGCTATTAAACTCTTTGGACTCTTCTTCTTTTTACGTCTTCTTTTTACCATCTTAAAACTCCTTTATAAATCTTTAAAAATCAAACCTAGTCGTTCATGAAGAACAAACGTAGCTAAATCATCATAAGGTGTAACATCTTGATTTATTAAAATCAAATACTTTCCCCTAAAATAACGTATCAAGCTACTAGCAGGATATACCGTCAAGCTTGTTCCTGCAACAAGTAAAACATCCGCATTTTTAATAGCTTGAATAGCGTTTGTTAGAACATCATCCCTTAAAGGCTCTTCGTATAAAACAACATCTGGTTTTATCACTCCACCACAACTACATTTTGGCACACCTTTACTTTGAAAAATAAAACTAGCTTCATAAAACTGATGACATTTCATACAGTAATTTCTTAAGACACTACCGTGTAATTCTAAAACATTCTTACTTCCTGCCTTGCTATGTAAACCATCAATATTTTGCGTAATCACTGCTTTTAACTTTCCCTTGTTTTCTAACTCTGCCAGCTTGATGTGTGTGATATTAGGTTCAAAATTTAAACAATTCATTTTTTCTTTATAAAATCGAAAAAACTCTTCTGGGTAGTTCATAAAAAAAGAATGACTTAAAATTTCTTCTGGTGGATATTTGTATTTTTGATTATACAAACCATCTTTACTTCGAAAATCAGGAATGCCACTTTCGGTAGAAACTCCTGCTCCTCCAAAGAAAACAATATGACTACTATTTTCGAGTATTTTTTTTAATTCTTCTATCTTATCTTTCATACTACACCTATTCTTACTGAGTAAATTATAGCACAAAAAATAGATATTTCCTTTAATAAATCTATATTCATAAAATTCTACTTATCTTTTCAAACTTTCGCTGTCTTGTATCAGTTCTTTTCTTTTTTCGTTATAATTTGTAACTAAAGCTTCAAATTGATTGCTTTTATAAATAAAATTTAAACTTACTGTACTACCAATATCATTTTTAATTTTAATCCCATAAAAAGGATTTCCCTTCTCATATTTTATAGAATAAAAATCACCTAAATGAACTTTTTCTAGAGCACCAAAATTTTCTATTAAATCATGAAGAATTTGTTCATAAAATACATCGCTATGGTTAACAGGAACATCCATCAACCAATGCCTTTCATAGTCTTTTTCAGGAACATAAATTTCTAAAGTACACACTTTTTCTTTACCCTGTACTACAGAATCAAATTCAAGAATTCCTGTAACTTTTATAGAGTCAGCTAAAATAAGCTCCAAAGTTTCCATCACTACTTTTGCCTTTTGAATAGCTACTTTTTTTACTTCATTTTTTTTCATCTTTAATCCTTTTTTATACAAATTTTTCTATATCGTTAACTTGAATAGAAAGATATGGCAATTCTTTTTCTTTTTCCTTTAAAAACAGTGTAAAAGGTTCATCAAAATCAAAATTTCTTGGCGTATCCATTTCCGCTAAAGAAAAATTTTTTGCAGACATACCTGCTTCACTTTTTACTTTTCCGCCTTTCTTATTTAATTCAAATTGAACTGTTTGCAAAGCCTTATCAATATAATAATTTTCCGCATTTGCAAACTTAAAATCCTTTTTTTCTAACTCTGTAAATTCCTTTTTTACTTTAAAATTAAGATTAGGTACTTTCAAAGTATCAGAATCCCCAAAATTGTGACTTCCCTTATATTCTTTACTTTCACTAATTAAAGCATTATAAATCTCTTTAAAACTAGATTCTCTTCTTCCTCTTGTCAAAATAATTTCATCCTCATTTTGCGTTTGTAATTTAACAGCAAATTGATGATTATCCTTATAATAAAGCACTTCTACTTGCTGACGCACACTTTCCTTTGTCGTCGCATCAATACCAAAATAAGCTATATTTTTAGTATCTTGAAAACGATCTTTTTTTAATTCTGTAAATTCATTTTGAAAATCAAACTCTTTTTTTAGCATTGCATATAAGAAATAATCCTTCGCATCATGATTTTCCCAATCAAAATCATCTAAAATATCACTTGTTTCATTAAATTTCTCTTTGATTTCTTTTGTGATTTTTTCTTTTAATACTAAACTAGGAATATCTACTATCTTATAATAACTACTCTCATTTAATTCTTTCGTGGTAAAAGTTCCCTGATTTAAATGTTTTACTACATCCAGTTGCGGAGAAAACTCAATATCTTGCCCAGCTATATCTTTTAAATCATTCCAAATCAAATTAAAAGTTCCACACCAAATCGTATTGTCGTTTACTGTATCTTCTAATGATAAAACAACAGATACATCAGTGAGTTTCACTTGTCGTTCTCTATACGTTTTATAACCTACACCAAAAATCCCTATAAGAGCCATAAGCCCCATTAAAACTAATTTTATTTTATTTTGCATACTTTCTCCTTATTCTTTTTCTTTAATCCCATTTTGTCCACCTTCTATTTTATCTATATGATATCACATATTTCTTACTTGTACAAAATAAAGAGGAACAAATAGCAAAATATAATAACTGATAAAAACATATTCCTTTATTATGAATTAAAATAAATCATAACAAAGGAATATATATATAAATAAACTATTTAATAAATAGAAACGAAAAATCATTTTTAACTAAAACAAACTAAGTTGACTCGTTTCTGGCATTCCTTCAAAAATCCCCATAATGCGCATTTTTTCAATTGTTGATTGATTAACTTTTCCACGATTTGAAAAATCTTCTACACTATAGAACTGTTTTTCTTTTCTTTCTTCTATAATTTTTGTTGCAACAGCATCCCCTAGTCCATCTAAGCTTCTAAATGGCATGATAAGTGCATTTTCCTCTTCTACCATGACAAAATTATTACCATCACTTTCTTTAATATCAATCATCTTAAATTTCACGCCACGTGCACAAGCTTCCAAAGCAAGTTTCAATGTTTCAAGTAAAGAGGAGTCTTTATTAGTCGCTTCTTTTCCTTTATTTTGAATTTCAAGCATTTTTGCTTTAATGGCATCATAACCTTTTACCATCACATCGCAATCAAAATCGTCAAATCTAGTAGAAAAATACGTACAATAATAAACAAGAGGTTTGTGTACCTTATACCAAGCAATACGAAATGCACTTGTTACATAAGCTGCTGCATGAGCCTTTGGGAACATGTATTTGATTTTTTGACAAGAAGTAATATACCAATCTGGAATATTATATTCTTTTAATGTTTCGACAAAGCCTGACCAAGTTTCAGGGTCTTTACCAGCTTTTCCTTTACGAACAAATTCCATAATCTTAAATGCTTTAATAGCTGGTACTCCTTTATTCATAAGTTCTACCATAATATCGTCACGACATCCAATAACGTCTTTAAAAGGACAAATATTTTTTTGAATTAATTCTTGTGCATTACCAAGCCAAACATCAGTACCATGAGCAAGACCTGATATCTTAACAAGTTCTGCAAATGTTGTCGGTTTTGCATCTTTAACTAACTGTATTGTAAATGGGGTACCAAACTCTGGAACTCCAAGTGTTCCAGTATCACACATGATTTGTTCTTTGGTAACTCCAAGAGATTTCGTTCCTTTAAATAGAGCCATAGTATCTTTATCATCAAGAGGAACCTCTGTCACGTCATCCCCAGTTATATCTTGAATCATTCTAAGTTGAGTTGGATCAGTATGTCCTAAAATATCAAGCTTTAAAACATCCGCATCAATGGCATGATAATCAAAGTGCGTTGTTCGCCATGCGCTAGTTGGATCTTCAGCTGGAAATTGGAATGGAGTAAAATCAGACACTTCCATATAATCAGGAATAACAACAATTCCTCCTGGATGTTGTCCAGTTGTTCTTTTACATCCTGTACAACCTTTAGCAAGACGTTCTGTTTCGATATGTCGCATGATAATACCCTTTTCTTCACAGTATCCCTTTACATAACCATAGGCAGTTTTTTCTGCAACAGTTCCTATTGTTCCAGCACGATATACATTATCAACACCGAATAATACTTTCGTATATTCATGAGCACTAGCTTGATTTAAATCAGAGAAGTTAAGATCGATATCTGGAACTTTATCAGCATTAAATCCTAAGAATGTAGCAAATGGAATATCATGACCATCTTTTGTCATTTTACTTCCACACTCTGGACACTTTTTATCTGGCAAATCAAATCCACAAGAATATGTAACTCCTAAAGCATTACCACTATCATCCTCAAAAATACTTTTCTTACATTTTGGACAACGATAATGAGCAGGCATACTATTCACTTCTGTAATCCCCATCATATTTGCAACAAAGGAAGAACCTACAGAACCACGAGAACCTACAAGGAAGCCCTCATCATTAGAATGCTTTACGAGCTTTTGGGCAATCAAATAAATAACGTCGTAATTAGCACCAATAATTCCACCCAATTTTTTATAGGCAAGTTTATCAATTTCTTCTTCTGTTTTACCCTCTATATCTTCACTATTTAAATGCTTCTTTACCATATCTTTAACAGCTTCTTTACCCTCATTGATAATCTTATGAACAAGTGAAAATGCTACAGCTTCGTCACTTTCTTCCTCTTTACAAGCATTGATAATTGCGTCCCCATATAACTCTTTTGCAAGGCGTTCCTCAATATTTAAAGGTAAAGGATTTCCATATAACTCATCTGCTTTATGATAAACAAGCTCTGTCATCGTTTCTACAGAATGAGGAATTTTAGGGGCAAACGGATTCGGTGTATCGATAATAACTTCTATTTCTTCAACTTGACTCGCAATTTTATTTGGATTTTCTACGATAATTTCCTTTCTTGTTTCTTCATCCAAAAAGGAAAAGTCTTCCATCATTTCTTCTGTTGTTTTTAAATATTGATTTGGTACTTCAATACCTTTTCTTTTTAAAGGATGTAATTTTCCATTGAATTTTTGATTGACAATAATTTCCCTATAAATTTTACCTTCCTTCTTAAGATTATGAACATCTCCTGTTGCAACCACTGGTTTTCCTGCTTCTTTTGCAACACGAATTATTCTACTCAAATACTCCTCAGCCTGAGTAACGGTTTGAAATCTTGCTTCTGGTCCAATTAAATGAGAAAAAGCACTAATCGGTTGGACTTCAATGTAATCATAGAAATTCATCATATTAACTAGCTCTTCATCTTCTAAACCTTTGGCTTTATCAAACACTTCACCATTGATACAACCAGAACCAATAAGCAATCCTTCACGCAAATCCTGAATTTCTTTACGAGGAATTTTTGGTTGTTCATTTTTATATAAATATTTTGTATTCGCAATCGAAATAATTTTAAATAAGTTTTTTAATCCATTACGATTAACAGCCACTATCGTAGCATGAAAAGGAAAAGCAAAACGAACTAAAGATTCCATATCAATATTGGATAATAAATCATCAGTAGTACTAATATTTTGGTCATACAAAGATTTTGCCATTTTGTGAAATGCGAGCGCAGTTCCTTCGGCATCATAATCTGCTCTATGATGCTTTTCTTCATCCCAAGGTATATCTAATTTTTTCGTTAAAGTTTGTAATTTATGATTAGCCCATTCTGGGTGAAGCATACGAGCAATACTCATTGTATCTAAAACTGTTGCATCAAACTCTTTAAAATGATACTTATTACATGCTGCTTTCATAAAAGAAATATCAAACTTCGCGTTATGAGCTACCATTGGTAAATCTCCAACCCAATCAAGAAAACGTTTTGTAACATTTTCTTCGTTATCACAGCCTTGTACCATCTCATCTGTAATAAAAGTAAGTTCTGTTATTTTTTTAGGAATAGGACGATGTGGATCGATTAATTCATCAAAACGTTCAATGATTTTACCACTTGCGATTTTCACTGCCCCAATTTCAATCATTTGATCCGATCCAGCATAAAAACCTGTTGTTTCGGTATCGAACACAACAAAGGTATCTTCAAGTAAATTGTATGTTCTATTGTTAAAAATAATATTGACATCATCATTGACGATGTTCATTTCTGCTCCATACAAAACTTTGAAATGATCCGTTTCTTCTTTTCCTTTATTATAATCACAAACAGCATGATAAAGATCAGGAAAAGCTTGCACACAATTATGATCCGTAACAGCAATTGCTTTTTGGCCAATTTTAATTGCATGTTTTACTAAAGATTTCGCGTCAATTACCCCATCCATAGCACTCATCATTGTATGGGCATGTAATTCTACTCTTGGATTATCTGTTTGTTCTTTAAGAATTTCATCTTTTGAGTCAATAGCTTCAAACTGGCGTATACTCAAAACTAAATCTTTGCTATAAGTATCAAACTCTACCTTTCCTTGAAAACGATACCAATTGCCCTCTTTAAACTCTTTTAATGTACTTTTATATTCATTTTTATCTTTTTTAAATACTTTGGCAAGTAAACTATTCGTTTTATCACTAATTTTAAGTGTAATTATATTAATCTTTTCATGCTCCATCGTATCAATTCCAAAAACAAAAGCTTCAATGATAACACTTTTCATGTCTCCCATAATATTATTAATTGCTGTGATTTCACCTTCAATTGGTTTTGCTTCCTTTTTTGGAGGAACAAATTCGAAAGTAGGAACATCTGCTATGCGATTCTTTTCAATATCTTTTTTTACCTCTTCATTTAAAGTTTCATTTAAAATACTCGTAAGTTCATATTCCCCAAGACCATAGGAATACAATTTAGAAACGATGCCCTTTGCTTCTTTTTTTACTTCTAATTCTTCTAACTTCGTACTAACCTCTAACGTAATAATTTCATCTTCAATAGAAACTGGTGCTTCCGTTAGATTAATTAAAGATGGTCTTTTTTTAACAAGTTCTTGAATGCAATCATGTACATATTGCAAAACATCTGCTTCTGTAATATTGTTATAAGAAAAATAAATAACACACTCTTTTTCGTGATTAATCTTATTTTTAGAAGAATGTACTAAATCTTTAGCCATTTCTGGAGATAGGACATTTTCAAAGTGTAAAAAAACCTCAAAGATATCCTTTTGTTTCAAATAAATAACTTTCTCTACACTTGCTCCATGAAATCCATTTTCATCAAATGGATAATCTATACTTTTAAAAAAACGTTTTAATTCATCTGTCATGTTTTACACCTGTTTCTATTTTTTTATCATTCTTAACTACTTTAAAAGATTATTTTTTTCTTTTTCTAATTTTTTTAAACTCTTTTTAGGAGTTGGTAAATCTTCTGGCATTTTTCCACCAAGTTCTTTTATGGTATTTCTCACTTTAATACCAACCTCGTAATGAGCTTTGTTTGCATCACTCTTGTTTTAATGTTTTCTCGTTTTAACTTTTGCTCTGTATGGGTAATTCTAAATAAATTATCAACAAGTTCTTCGCTTCCCATATTATCTAAAATATCTTCTCGATATCTTAATTTTTTTCTTTTGGCTATATCATCCGCTGTTTCCTCATTGTATAAACCTTTATATCCATAATTATGAAATTGATCAAAATTCTTAACTCCAGCATTTTTTGCTGCTTGGTTTAAAGAATAATTTCCTTTTCTCGTTAAATTTCTTTGATAAAATCTTTTTTCATCCTCTGTTAACATAGAATATTCTTTTTCAGTTAACTCTTGCATCCTTGTTTGGATAGCAAAGTATGTTTGAGCTAAAGCAATTACGGATTTTCTACTATCGCCATTTTGAGCAATTAAGTAACAAGCATATCTTGAAAGTATGTAATCCTTTTGCTTTCTTTTTGCCCCTGAACCAATACTAACCATTTTGTCCATCTCGCCAAAATGGTCTAAAATCAAAATACCACTATTTTTACATGCCTCTTTAGCTTTATTTATAACGTTTTCAAATTTCCTCCACTCTTTATACTCTAACACAATTTGCAATTCTCTTGCATACCAAAATTCTTTTCCTTCTTCTCCATAATGTTTAATACTTTCAAATGTTGTTTCATTATATCCTTTTATTTCTTTCATTATCAACCAAAACCTTCTTTCTATTTAAATTAAACGTAAATACCCCTATTATTTTTTACTACTATTTCTATTTTAACAAACTCTTTTTTTCAACCAAAACCTCCTTTCATCTTTTACATCTACTATTGCATTTATTATAACAAACAATCTCACTTTTTTATAATGCTATTGACGTTAATTTGGTACTTGTCAAATCTTTTCGTAACTCTACCTAATATTTCAGCAATATCTTTTGGTTTTAAATCATCAATGAGCCTTATCTGACGAGCAAAGACTACAAAAGACGATATTCCAGTTTCATCACTTGCTTCAACAAAAGCCATTTCTTCTCCCGTTTTCGTTTTTGTTCTTCTTATGCCCTCTATTAGTACCACAGTTCGAATATGTTTGTCAAAATAATTCTCAATCTGGTTTAACTTTGTAATATGATTTCCTTGGTAAACACTTGCAGGGTGGTTCGTAATATAAAAGCCATAACTTTCTAACTCCAACTTATTTTTAGATTCTACCTCTTCGTATTCCTTTAAAACTGGAGGAAGTAACAATGGCGAATCCACCTCACTTGCAATCTCTGCATAATTTAAAATAGAAGGCAAGTTTTCTTTTAAAGTCGTTACATTTCCAAAACTTTCCATCGTTCCAGCTTCAATCAAAATTTCAATCACTCTTTGATTTACATTTTTATGATAAACTCGTTTTACAAAATCCACAAAATCTTTATAATTTCCATTTTGATTACGCTCTTCTAAAATACTCTCAATCGAAAGAGTACTTAATCCTTTAATAATCGACAATGGCAAAATCAAAGAAGAGTCACAAATTCGATACGTCAATTCACTTTCATTAATATTAGGATGAACGATTTTTAAATGATGATTTTTTGCTTCAAGCAAATATTCCTTTGTTTTCACTTCACTACCTATACTCATATTTAATAAATTTGTAATAAAATAAGTAGGAAATTTCACTTTTAAATACGCCATTTGATACCCAATCAAGGCATAAGAAACCGAGTGGCTCTTATTAAACCCAAAACCAGCAAATTTCAAGATCAAATCATACAATTCTTCTGCTATTTTTTCATCATGTCCATTATTAGTTGCTCGTAAAACAAACTTTTTTCGTTCACTTTCAATGACTTCTCTTTTCTTCTTACTCATCGCACGTCTTATAATGTCTGCCTCAGCATAAGAATAACTTCCAATACGCACTAATATTTGCATTACTTGTTCTTGATAGACAATAATTCCTTCTGTTTCCTTTAAAATCGACTCCAAATCAGGCAATAAATAGGTTACTTTTTCACGCCCTTCTTTCCTTTTAATAAAAGTATCAATATTATCCATTGGACCAGGTCTATATAAAGCAATGGATGCTACAATATCACTAAAATTTCGAGGACGTAATTTCTCCAAAAAACTACGCATGCCACTACTTTCAAATTGAAAAATTCCAGTTGTATCACCATTTGTAAATAAAGATAGAACATTCTGATCATTCAAATCAATTTTGTTCAAATACACTTCTTTTCCAGTATCCTTTTTAATTAATTCTAAAATACTTGAAATAATCGTCAAATTCTTAATAGCAAGCAAGTCCATTTTTAAAAGTCCCAATTCTTCTAAGTATTCCATTGTTATTCCTGTTGAAGTCATCTCTCCCATTTTAATAATAGGTATAATATCATCTAAATTTACTTTTGAAATCACAATCCCCGCTGCATGGGTTGAAATATTCTTTTTAAAACCTTCTAATTTTAAAGCAATTTTATATATTTTTTGTAAAGACTTACTTTTTTCTAAAATAGACTTAACCTTTTCATTCTGTAAATTTTCTTTCAAATCTTTAGCAGAACTTATTTCTTTCATTAACGTTTCAAAATCACGTTCCGTATAAGAAAGTATTCGAGCAACCTCTCTTAAAGCAAGTTTACTTTTTAACGTAGCAAATGTCATAATCGAAGCTACCTTCTTTTCTCCATAACGTTTCCTAATATAATCAATAACAAGATTACGCTTCGTATTTTCAAAATCAATATCAATATCGGGCATTGTAACTCGTTCAGGATTTAAAAATCTTTCAAATAATAAATTGTATTCTAAAGGATTGATATCAGTAATTCCCAAAGTATAGCATACTAAACTTCCCGCCGCACTACCACGACCAGGACCTACAAAAACATGATTTTTTTTAGCAAACAATACATAATCATACACAATTAAAATATAATCAACAAATCCCATATTTTTAATAACACTAAGTTCATACATAAGACGCATTTTATACTCTTCTTTTATATTTCCACCTAAACGTTTATTAAGACCTTTCTCTGTTAATTGTACTAAGTATGCATAAGAATCTTTTATTTCTGGATTATAAACAGGAATGTAATTTTCATTCTTAGGAATAAGAAGTTCCATTTTTTCAGCAAAGTTTTTAGTTGTCTTTATATCCTCTATAGTTACATTCTCATGGTAATAATGTTCTTCATGATTAATACGAGAAAAATCACTCTCCTTCGTATCTTCTAAAATCATTTGTAAATAATCTAAATAAAACGTATCTTCTTTTTTTAAAGAACGTATATCGTTAATATAAACAATATTCTTACACTTTACTAAAACATTTGTTTTTTCATATTCATTTTGATACCCTAGATAAACCTCATCCGTTACTCTTTTTATTTCATTATAAAAAGATAAGGATGAAAATGGCAGAACAAATAAAATATCTTTAGCATACATTTCAAAATCCACAAAGTTTAAATCTCTCTCTGACTTTATGGTATGTAATTTGAGCAAGTTTTGATAACCTTTGTAATTTTTGGCATACAAATAAAAGTGAAAAGCATTAATTTCAACATCAAGACCAACTATTGGTTTTATCTCATTTTTAAGACATTTGTCATAAAACTCCATAATTCCATACAAATTTTCATCTACAATGGCACAAGATTCTATATGATGGGATTTTAAAAAGGAAATTAAGTCATCTATTTTAATTGTACTTTTAAGCAAACTATAATCAGTAGTGATTTTAAGTGGTATATGCATAGACTTACCTCCCCATCATGTCTACTAATATTGTAACAAAATGAACTCACAAAGTCTACGAACATTTCAAGAAAATACTTGACTTTCTATTTCTTACATTGCTAAAATAAATAAGACTTTTTTATTTATGAAACAACTTACTTATTTCACTTAAATAGCTCGAATATCATTTTCGGGAATTTTTTGTTGATCAAAATAGAAAGAAGGGAAAAATGAATCCAAATGAGAGAAAACAAGAAGAAATCAATCTTAAAAAAACTGCGAAATGTTTAAATGAACAAATAGAAAAAATAGAAAGCAATATATTTGAAGATGCTGAAAAAATCAAAGAATTTAGAAGATACGCATGGGAAAACAAAGGTGGAATGGACAAACAAGAATTAAATGCTGTAAGAACAAGCGATGCTAAAGAAGCTATGGATTTATTAAGAGAACGTAATTATTTTAAAAAACTTTTAAAAATAAAAAGTAGTCCTTATTTTGCTTCCATCGTTTTAGAAGAAAATGAAACCAAAAAAAAACAAAAAATCTATATTGGTATGACCTATTTAAAAGATGAAAATCTAGATAATTTAATTTATGACTGGCGTGCTCCTATTTGTAGTATTTTTTATGATTACGAAAAAGGGCCTTGCGAGTATATTGCACCTATGGGAAGAATACCAACCTATTTACATCAAAAAAGACAATATAAAATCGAAAACCAAATTTTACTTCGCATTATTGATAGCTCTATTAATATTGATGATGATATTTTACAAGAGGTATTAGCAAATGAATCCAGTGATAAAATGAAAAACATTGTTACAACGATTCAACAAGAACAAAATAACGTCATTCGAAATATAAAAGATAAACACCTCATTGTCCAAGGAATTGCCGGAAGTGGAAAAACAAGTGTTGCCTTACACCGTATCGCTTTCCTACTCTACAAAATAAAAAATCTATCTTCTGATAAGATACTTATCTTTTCACCAAATCAAATTTTTACAGAATATATTTCCAATGTTTTACCAGAACTCGGAGAAGAAAACACCTTACAAACTACATTTCACGATTATTTAAACAAAATCATTAAAGAATACAAATCCGTTGAGTCCTATATTGATTTTTTAAACCGACATTACTTAGGTGAAAATACAAATCAAAAATTACTAGAATACAAACAAAGTAATCGTATTGTAAAAGATTTAGAAGACTTTGTACTTGATTATGAAAAAAAGGCTTTTTTTAAAAAAGGTTTTACAGAAAACAAAGTTTATGATTACACCAAAAAAGAATTAAATGATTTATTTCACAATCGCTATGCATCTATTCCTTTCTTTGAAAGAATTGAACAAATGGCAACAAAATTTTCAGAAAACAATTATAGAGGTAGCAAAAAAAGAAAAGCTACTTATCATAAACTCTTACTAGAATCTTTGGAAATAAAAAAAGATTATAGAGAAATACTAAAAGAATTTTATTGCAGCCCATTTTTCAAAGAAGATATACAAGAAAATGATATAAATAAATTAAAAAATAACAAAAAAATTGCTTATGATGACGCATTACTTCTTGTTTACTTAAAAGGACTTATGGAATGTTTTCCTTACGAATCCTATATTGAGCAAATCGTCATTGATGAGGCCCAAGATTATAGCTACTTACAATATTTAATTCTTTCAAAAGTATTTAAAAAAGCCTCTTTTACTATTCTTGGAGATATTAATCAAAACATTAATCCATTTTATCATTATCAAAACTTAAACGAACTTACCAAAATATTTCCGGGAAAATATATTGAACTTACCAAAACATATCGTTCCAGCGAAGAAATTATCGAATATGCTAATAAAATATTAGATTTACACCATGTTTGTGCTATTCGAAAAACAAAAAATCAGCCTGTCTTAATCAGAAAAAATCCAAATTCATTAAAAGAAGATATAAAATATTTGAAAAACAAATATAAATCTTTAGCAATTATCACCAAAAACAGAGATTCTGCTAAAAATATCTATGAGAAACTAAAAGAAGAATTCAATCTTTCTTTTGTAGATAATAATACTGAAGAATTTATAAAAGAATTTGTGATCCTACCAGCCTATCTAGCAAAAGGTTTAGAATTCGATTCGGTTATTGTCTATCAAGACAAAGAAAATCATTTTACAAAAGATGAACAAAAACTTTTCTATGTAGCCGTAACAAGATCACAACATGAACTCATTGTTTACGAATAAATATTTGACTTAAAGCATAATTAATGATAGAATTTTATAGAAAGAAATTTTGGAGGTGCAAAATGGCTAAAAATATATCAAAAAAGAAACCTTTAACTGTAAATTTAAGAAGCAAAGCATGTAATGCTGTAAAATCACGTCAAAAACCAAATTTACAAAAGAAAAAAATAAATGGTAAAACTGTTTTAATCAGTGCTAGAGAAGCTAAGAAAATGGCTTAAAAGATTTCAATTCGAAATCTTTTTTTATGCAATAAAAAAGAAGCTATTCTTCATCCATAACTTCTTTGGCTTGTTCTTTAAATAGTTCATAAAATAATCTAGCAACTTCTTGTAATTCTTTTTCATCTGTTACTTTTTCTACAGACTCTTCTCCAGCATTTACAACAAGTCTCACGATCATCTGATTACTTTCAATTAAATTTTCCTCAGAATCAACTTCAATTAAATAAAGATAAGTTGCTTCATTATGTTCTAAGGTATTAGCAACCGTAAAATCTTTATCTCCTTTACCATCTTCGCTTTCTAGAGTTAGTATTTTATAATTCTCTATTTTTTCCATCATCTTCCTCCTCTACTATTATTTTGTTCTGCTGCATGAAGATCTTCTACAGAATAGAAGCCTTCCTCCCCAGGACCTGTCCCCAATTCATTCGTAACACGAACATCAACTTGGCGTCCTCCATTTGCCTCTATCGCTTTTATTTCATCTTCTTGCGATAGAAATACAACTGCACCATTATACTCATAGGCAATACCTGTAATAGTTTTTAAGGTATCTGCATCAAAATAAGGTGTTTTACCATCTTCTTTATCCGCCCCTTTTAAATAATCGGTATAGACAAGAGCATCTTCTTCTAAAGTAACGATATCTCCCAATTTATAATTAGTTTTTTCTTCTTGATGAATTTCTTTTGGCGTAATAATCGGTGCAGGTGTTGGCCTTGATTTTGGTTCTTCTTTTTCTTTAAATAAGCTTTCTACATTATCCATAGTCGCTTTTTCCATAAAGGAAGCATCCTTTATAGAAGTAACATCATTTTCTAAACTATCATTTATTTCTTCTAATGTATTAAAAGATAAAGTAGATTTATCTAAAGAACTTAATATTGTTTCGTCTACAGATTTATTATTCTCCCGAATAATTGTCGTTTCATTCGTTGAAGCAAAGATACCACACGTAATTGCCGTTGCAGTAGCACTGGCAAGAACTAAACGAACTACCTTTTGTTTATTCTTTGCATTTCGTATATTAAAGATTTTAAAAGATTTTTTATTTTTACTAGGAAGTAATTGCACACATCTATTTACCTGTCTCTTCACTTTTTCAATAATACTCGTACTTTTTTCTGAAAATCTTTCTAGCTTTTGTTCTTTACACTTTTTTATATGATCCTCTATATTTATAAGAATAGAGGAAAAAGTATTTCTTTTATCCTCATTTGTATGCTCTTTATCATACAAAAATTTAAAAGGATTTTCTAAAATATCTGTTAAAAATTCACTTTTTTCTTCTGGTATTGCTAATTTTTCAAACATCATTTTAATTTCATTGTAAGTAGCAAAAACTTTACTTCTATAAATTTTAGAAAATTGTTCTTTCAAAGATTTCAACTTTACCATATTTTCTGGTAATTTTTCTCGCGATTCTAACAATTTAATTTCTTGATAAGTTTTTTGCTCAGCACTTTCAAGTTTCTCAATGTTTGCTGTAATTTCAATATCATTTTTCTTTGCAAAATCCAACAAATCATGTTGACATTTTTTATATTTCATAAAATCACGATTAAAATCATTTAAATCTTTCCTTAAAGCATAAAACGGTTCTCCTTTGAATGTTGCAACAGCAATAACATCATTTGTATTTAAATACTGATTAGCTTTAGCACGAATACTAAATAATTCTTCTTCCGTATTTTGAAATTGAGATGTAAGTTTTTCATATTCTTTCTTTTCTTCCACTTTTTTTAATAAGTCTTGATACTCTTCTTCGTATTTTTGAAGTCGTATTTCTCCTTCTCTTTCGATTTCTTTTAACTTAGAATTGCAATTTAACCAATAAGAAGCATATTGTTTAGAAATTCTTTTCTTATTCCCTTTATATTTTACGGTCATTTTTCGGCCAGGTAATTTTTCAATATTAGCTAAAATTAGATTTAAATAGGCCTTTTTTTCCTCATAAGAAGAAAGACTATTTAAATAAACATTATTTACACTAATATCTTCCTTACGTGCTGCAATTTTTAGCATATCTTCTTTTTGAACATTTTTTTCTTTGACATCATCTAATCTTTCGATAAAATAATCAATGACTTTTAATGTTTCTTGAGCCTCTTTTTGAATATTTTTAACACGTATTTCTTCCTCTTTATTATAAAGATTTATTAATTCTTCATCTAGAACACGTTCTGTAGCATTTCCTAATTTTTCAATATAAGAAATCGCATTTTCATTTTTCATTTCTAATAATCCCATTTTATTATTTAATTCTTGTGCATCCGCGATATATCCTTCAGTAAATGCTTCATCTAACTCTCTATTACTATTTAATCGATTATAACCCAAAATTATTTTTATACTATCCCATTCTAATTTAATTTCTTCTTTTGACATAAAATGAAAAAGATCATGATACTGTTTTAAAATAGTTAAGTAGTTAAAAAATAGTTCTAAAAAATTGTTTTCACGTTCAAAAACACTTAAAAGTTTTTCTCTAGAAACATTAGTAGGAAGATTATAATAAACATAATTATAGACATCAATAAGGTTTTGTGTTTTTTGAAACATTTCGTTAAAATCATCTAAAGTTTCTACTTTTTTTCTTCCTTTTATAATATCTTCTTCTAAGTCATCAATTTTTGTTTTCAAACTCATAACTTCTTCATTATATATATTTGTGTCCATAGAAAACACTTCCTCTTTTATTATTCTTATTATACTTGATTTTCCTAAAAACTGCAATCACTTTGCTAATGTAATGACAAGAGGAGTCGTCTTATCAATAATTTCACCTGTTGCAACAGAGGTTGTAAGAACTTTCCCGTAATCAACTAATTCATAAGGAAGTCCAAGCAAATTGCAAAAAGTTACAATTTCGTTGGTACTCCAACCACCTACATCTGGCATTTTATAAGCAACATCATTCGTAAGTAAAAAGACCTTTGACCCTACTAAAATCTCTTCATTTTTTAATGGGTACTGATTAATAATATACTTTCCATCTCCAATGACAATAGGTTCTAACCCTTTCATTTTTAATTTCTCAACAGTTGTAACTGTTTGACTGGAAATAAAACTGGACAAAGCAACAATCTTACTTTGATCTTCATCACTCTTTGCTTCTACAATATTTAATGCCTTTGCAGATTCTTCCACGACATTATGAACAACTTTTGCAACATCTTTTGTATCTCCTACCAATTGTTTGATTGCAATATACACAATGTACTGGGGATCTTCATAAGGGAACAAACCTGCAAAACTTTTAATGTAATCATATTCTCCTTTTAAATAACCACCTTTAGGACTAGCAATTTGAGCCGTTCCAGTTTTTCCAATTAACGTAACATTATCTGGTGCAAACGCTTTATTACTTTCTCCTATTCCATACACCACCTTGTACATTAAATCCTTCATTTTAGAAATTGTTTCTTTGCTCGCTACTTTTGCAACTTCTTGTCGCCCAAATTCTTCAACCACATTTCCCTCTTCATTCACAATTTTAGAAACTAAATAAGGTTTTACCATCACACCATCATTCGCAAGAGTCGTTAGTGCTTGTAACATCTGAATAGGTGTTACTGTAATACCTTGACCAAATGATGCTGTTGCTACTTCACTTTCGTACTTAAACGTGATTTTACCTTCATATTCATTAGGAAGTTCAATTCCTGTAGTTCGTCCAAAGCCTAAAGTATCATAAAAGGCTCTTAAATTATCTGCTCCTAATTCTTTTGATAAAAGTGTTGCAGCCACATTACTAGAACGAGCAAAGCCAGTATCAAAATCAATAATTCCCCATCCCTTATTGTTATAATCATTAATGACAGTTCCATCGCTTAAGGTAATAGAACCAGACTCGTAAGTTTTTGTCCCATCATATTTTCCACTTTCAATCGCATCCATAAAAGAAAATATTTTCATAACAGAACCTGGTTCATACTGATAACTCACCAAAGGATTTAAATAACCACTTGTCTCTAAATCATTTCTCGTATTCAAATCGAAATTTGGTGAACTTGCAGTTCCTAAAATTTCACCAGTTTTAGCATTCATGACACTTAAAGTTGCCCAGTCATAAGTATAATGATCTTTTAATCCTTGCATGGCATTCTCAAGTAGATGCTGAATATCCTTATTTAAAGTTAAATACAGACTTTTACCACTAACGCTTTTTTCTTCAATCGTTGGAGTATTTGGTATTTGATAACCTTTTGCATCTTTTTGATATTCAATATACCCATTTTTTCCTTTTAAAGTATCATTAAAATAAAGTTCAAGACCCATTTCACCATTAATTTCCCCTTCATCGTTGGATTTGGCATAACCTAAAACATAAGAGGCATAATTCTTATTAGGATAATACCTTTTAACACCTTTCGCAAAATCAATACCAGGTAAATCTAGTTCTAAAATTTTATTCTTATCAAGTTCTGTAACCCCTCTTTTTAATTCTACTTGATAACGATTTTCATAGTTTAAAAGATTTAAAAGTTGAGATTCGTCACTTTCTAGAATTTCACTTAAATATTTTGCTGTTTTTTCTTTATCAACGACATGCTGTGGATTTTCTTCATCCGTTGTCCTTGCTTCTGATAAATAAGCAATTACAGTATAAGAATTCACATCTTGAGCCAAAGCTTCTCCGTCACTATAGCAAATGGATCCACGTGAAGCATATGTGATACGTTTCTCTGTATTACGATTACTTGCAAAAGCCGCCAGATCAATTCCATCTACTTCTACAGATGTAGAAACATAAACAAGTTTTACACAAATTAAAACAAACAAAAAAGAAACAAGTAGCATTGTAATTTTTAAATTGAATTTTAAACTATTGTTTCTTTTCATACCAAGTCTCCTTAACGATTATTAATTACTTTTAAGTTATCATAATTATAAGACAAACCTGCATCTTTTGCAACTTCTTGAATTTTATCCAAAGAAGCAAGTTCATTAATTTGCATACTTAAGCTTTCATTTAAATTTTCTTGGTTAGCAATTTTATTCTTTAACTGCTCTACTTCAATGTTGGATTCAGACAAAAGAGCTTTTGTAAATACATTGGAAATCGGAACAGCTACAAGAAGTAAAAATAATAAAGAGTATAATATTTTTTCTCCTCTAACAATTTTGAACTTTTGTCCTTTCATATTCTTTTTCATAAGCTTATATCCTTTCTACAACGCGAAGTTTTGCACTTTTACTTCGACTATTTTCATCCATTTCTTGTTTTTCTGCCTCAATAGGCTTTTTATTAATTATTTTAATAAGTGGCTTATATTCTTCTGGTATAATTGGTAATCCCTTTACCAAAGCATCCACTTCACTATATTTTTTAAAAATACGTTTTACTATACGATCTTCTAAAGAATGAAAAGTAATAACACAAATTCGCCCACCTTCTTTTAACAGCGAAATCGCATCAGGTAAAACACTTTCTAACACATTTAATTCGTTATTAACCTCAATTCGGATTGCTTGAAATATTTGTCTTTCTGGATGACGCTCATAAAAATATTTTGCTCCAACCGCTTCTTCAATAAGCTCTACAAGTTCCATGGTTGTAGTAATTTCTTTTTTTTCTCTTTTCTTTAGAATCGCATCCACAATTTGTTTGCTTCTAGTTTCTTCGCCATAAGTATAAAACATAGATAGTAAATCTTCTTTCGCATATTGATTGACAACTTGTTTCGCACAAAAATCTTGTGACGTATCCATTCGCATGTCAAGTGGTCCATCATGCATAAATGAAAATCCCCTTGTTTCTTCATCAATTTGTGGACTAGAAACTCCTAAATCAAATAAAATCCCATCTACTTTTGTAATTCCTTCATTTTCTAAACATTCTTTCATATGAACAAAATTACGATGAAAAATTTTAAAACGATTTGAAATAGTGTTTAATTCCTTAGAAGAATACATTATTGCTTCTTGATCAGCATCGAAGGCGAATAAAAATCCCTTTTTTAAAAATGACAATATTTCTTTACTATGACCAGCATAACCTAAAGTTGCATCAACATAAATACCATCTTCTTTTAAATTTAAATATTGGATTGCTTCTCTTTTCATTACACTATAATGTTTCATTACACATTCACATCCATAAATAAATTTTCGGCGATATCTGATAAAGTCTCACTGTTCATATTCATAAATTCATCCCACTGAAGTTTATCCCATATTTCAACACGATCGTTAGCGCCGATTACCACACATTCTTTCGATAAACCGGCGTAACTAACTTGTGGGGAGGTAAGGCAAGTTCTACCTTGACGGTCAAACTCGCATTCAGTAGCACCAGAAAAGAAAGTTCTTATAAATGTTCGGGCATCTTTTTTTGTAAAAGGTAGAGTTTTTAATTGTGCTTCTAATCGTTCCCATTCTTCCATCGGGTAAACATACAAGCACTTTTCAAAACCGCGTGCAACAATAAATCTTTCTCCTAAGGCGTTCCGAAACTTAGAAGGCAACACGATTCTTGACTTATCATCAATATTATGACGATATTCGCCCATGAACATTTTTAATCCCCCACTTTCTACCACAATGTACCACTGTCTACCATTATCTTACACAAAAAAGAAAAAAATGTAAATAGTTTTCTAAAAAAACGAGAAAAAACTTGACACAAAAAAAGTTATCTCGATTTCTTTTCAAAATAACTTTTCTTTTTGATTTTTAAATTCAACTGACATACTTCTAAAATTTTTAAGAATGTTTCTAAAGGTATTTTATTGATATTTGTTTCATACCTAGAATATTGTTGTTGTGTCATCTTTAATTTCTTTGCCAATATTTTTTGAGTAAGTCCACTTCTTTTACGAATTTCTTTTAAGTTAATCATATTTAACACGATAGGGATTTTCTTTTGTTCCTATACCGCTTTCATATAATATCGTAGATTTTAAATAAAATGTTGGGCGAATTGGCAGTGCCCATTCCAAGTTGTTGGTAATTCCTGGAGCAACACCTCCATTAGGCAAAATCGAAAAAGCAAACGGACAGATATTAGCTTGTAAATTCCAACCTGTTCCATCCACGCTTTCAGGTGTTATTAACCATTCTCTAAATTCTGTTTCTTGTACAAATAACCACGAATTTTTCACATAATCAACAGATAAAGTATTAGCAATTTCATCCTTATAATTCAACCCAAGAGAGTATAAGTAATCACTGGGATACATAAGACCTATATTTCCTAAATAAGATAATC
>CASDHD010000007.1 GCA_949280095.1 uncultured Bacilli bacterium | reverse complement strand
AATTTATTTCAATAATTTTCTATTTTCATCTTGACATATCACCAGATGTCTTTTTTGTATCCAAAATTTCACAATAACTGCTATACCACAAATTAGTATACAACAATAAAAGGAAATTCCTCTTGTTAACAATTCTAAATGCACCGCTTGTGAAGTTGATAAAACTTTTTTAAAACCATTTAACAACAAATAATCTGTTACTCCAATAGCTCCAGGAATAGGTACACAATAAGCACCTGTAATCACAAAACTTTGAATAGCACTTACTAAAATTGCATCTGTAATCTTTCCCCCTGTTGCCAAAAACACAAGGGCAATCGTTCCAATTTGAAAAATTCTTTGTAACAAGTTAAACAAAAATATCCGTAACAATAATCCTTTTTTTCCTTTGATTAACAAAGAAGCTTCTTGATATTTTTCCATAGTTTGATTTAATTTTTCCTGCTTTTTTTCTATGTCCTTTACAACATGTAATTTTACGAAAACTTTTAAAAACCAACTGCAAATTCGATTTAATAAATTCTTTTTATAAAGCAAAGTATAGAAAAGAAAAAATAAACCAAGTTGCACAAAAAAGCCAATTATAATAAACAATTTTGCTAAAAAATCAAATTCAAAAAATAAATGAGGATAAAAACAGAAAGCAATTACATCTAATAGAAGAATAGAAAGAGAAAACATAAATAAAGTATAAAGAAGAGCTACTGTAATAATAGGAATAGGAATACCATCTTTTAGCATAAAATATGCACTAGCTGGTTGTCCACCACTCGCTGATGGTGTAATTGCTGAAAAATAAATATCCGCGGCAGAATAAAAGAAACCATCTTTCTTTTTTTTCTTATACCCAAAAGCATCACATATCGTTAATATAGAAGCACCTTCAAAATAAATATAGAGAAATACAGATGCAAATGCTAAAACTATCCATAAAAAAGATGTATTCTTCAAAAAAATGAAAAACTCGCTAAAAGAAAAACTTTTATTGAAAGAAAGTATTGCTAAAATACTAAGAACTGCAATACACAAGAAAAAACACAAACTAATGGTTTTCTTCCCCTTATGAGGAAGAAAATTATTTTCTATTTCTTTTCTATTTTCGACTTTCATAACTACATCAACTTCTTTTACTAACAATTAAATTTATCTTATTCCATATCTTTCCTAAATGAAATTTACTGGTCAAAAACAAACCAAACTCTACTACAAGTATACCACCAATAATATCAATAAACACATGTTGTTTTACAAAAACAGTAGACATGCAAACTAAGAGCGTAAAAATAAACATACCAATTTTATAACCTTTAGGAACTTTCTTCAAATGCATAGACCCTCGAAAACACATCCAGCTTTCTAAACAATGAATCGAAGGAAATAAATTGACAGGCTCATCCATCGAATAGATAAAACGCGTAAGAAATTCCCAAATTCCGTCTCCTACAACTTCAGGACGAACAATCGTAGTTGGAAATATGAAAAAGAAAAACAAACAAAATAATTTTGCCACAATCTCAGCCGTACAAACTTGATAACAAGTATTTTCATCTTCTCTAGCAATTATAATAAAGCCAACAATCCATTGAATATAAGCCAAAATATAAACACTAATAAAAATAGGCAAAAAAGGAATTAAATGATCTATAAATAAAGATGCATTATAATGATAAAAAGAATTTGTAATAATTTTAGAACCAGAATAAACAATAAAATTCATAACTATCATTATTATAAGAGGAAGATAAGCATATTTAGAAATTAGCTTTTTATGATTTATTTTCATTCTACATACCCTCGTCTTTCTTTCTATTTTTTAATAATTTAACACAAAAAAATGACATATAAGTGACACATTTTGTAGATGATTATTTTTTTAATCTGTAATTGCATGTAATAAACTAGAAAGTACTTTAGTCTACTATTTATTGCATATCTACTCTACGTGGTAACTTACTATCTTTAGGTTCTAAAAATAATTCAAAGGGTTGAACTTCTAACACTTTTGCAATATTTTCAATAACATCAAAATCTGCACTATGTTTTCCTCGCTCAAGACGTCCAAGATAATTTGCGCTAACATTGATTTTTTCAGACAACTTAGCTTATGTTAAATGTTTACGATACCTAAAATATTTAACATTTTTGCCAAAAGTATGTTTCAAACCCATTCGTATCACCTTACAATTAATATGATACGTTTTTTATTTATTACACTAAACAACTCTTAAAGTATGCAAGTTCAAAAGTTTATGTTTCTTTTAAACTAGTAAAATTAAAAGAAATTAAAAAAATGAACTATTTTTTAGCAAACTTTAAAGTTTCTTAAAGAAAGAAGGAAAAATACAATGCTAAGAGTTAAAAATTTAATTTTTGATTTTGTAAATTACAGTGTTTTAGACAATGGATTTTTTTACTAGCATTTGTAATACTAAAACAAATCATATATCAATAAAGGTGTCTCTATAAATCAGAAAAGATTTTAAACAAATTTACTAGTAATTGTTAAGGAGGAATAATTTTTATGGAAATATCAATTAATTCAAATAATGAATTAGATATTATTATGAAAGACAAAGATTTTGTAAATATATCTACCACAAGAATTGAAAACAAAAACCAAATAAAATGTGTAAAAGGTATTCTTCATTTTAATACTCTTTCAACTAATAAAATAAATGCTAAAAATGGAAAAACAAGCCCTAAAAGCATGGATAAATATTTACAAAGAAGAAAAAAATGATGAAGCCAAAGAAAAAGTGTTAAGTATTTCTAAACTTATCATCTTATTAACATTTCAACTTTCAATAAATCAATAATTTATACTATATTTTTGAGTGCCGAAATTGGTTCCAAATAATAAAAAGTGGTGATATTTTGTGATAGTTTGATATTTTTGGTTATTTTTATATACGCTAAAAAACCCTTGGAAGCCTTTATTTTCCAAGGGTTTTGCAATTCTTAATGGCGCCCGATGTAGGACTCGAACCTACGACCTAACGGTTAACAGCCGTGCGCTCTACCGACTGAGCTAATCGGGCAATACATTCAAATTATATATTATAATTGTATGCATTGTCAACCATTTTATACCATTTTTTTATAAAACTAGGAGGTTCAAAGAAAAAAAGGTTATGGTTTTCTCTCTAAAGAAAGACTATCAAATTCATAATTTACATCATCGATAATTTCAATAATTTCAGCCAAATCTTTCGTACTATATTTATCTTTTCTCTTATCTTCTGGAATGATAAAAGAAATATCTGTAAACACACCATAATCACATAAAGCATGTTCAACCCACATTTCATCTGCATCTAGCAAAATATAATTATTTGAAAATATATTACTTTGTAAACTATAATTACATTCCACCAAAAAGGTATCATTCGCATCCGTTAAAGAACCATATATTTTCTTTTCAAATTTACGAATAGCACTTACATCGTTGTGTTGCACTTTATTTCCAAAGTAATCAAAATAAGTCATCGTTTTAAAAAGTGGAACGTCCTTATTCACAAAAAAGTAATGACGTTCTAGACTTGGATTAACACCAGGTATATCTGTAACTAACCATAATGAATCTTCATCATATAAAGTAAGATTTCCTAATTCATCTTTAGCAGGATCTACAATATATTCATTAATAATCTTATCCATTTTTTCCGCTTCATCAACAATTTTCATACCGTATTCCTTTGCTTTTTCTTTTAAATATTCTGCATCATAATTTATAAAACTTTCTTTTGCAGAAACACTCATAGGATTTGCAGAAAATACACATAGGATTTGCAGAAAATACACATAAAGATAACAACATAGCTTTTAAAGTTCTTCTATTCATAACACTTCCCCTTCCTTTTTCTTATATTTTACTCAAAATTTTATAAAACGCAAGTTTCATATTCAAAAATAAGCAAAAGAAAAGAAGATAATTTTTTCTTTTTAACTTCTTCTTTTACTTTTCTTGATTTGGATTAAAATCCGTTAATAACTTTATCTTTGTAATTTTAGCATTATTAATTACATAACCATATTGATTTGATATTTCCAAACGGTCTTCTCTTTCAATCTTTGAAACTTTAAACAAAGTTTGCTCAGCAATACCACTACCAATCCAAATTCCTCTAGCCGTATCACTATATTTTTTAAACCATTCTTCAAAGGCATAATTTTTAATAACATCTGGGTTATCCACAATAATAAAGGATACCAAATGAATTTGACTATTTTTTCGCATAATCTCTGCTAATTTTTTCTTTGAGTCATCACTCAACTTATTAATGAAATTATAAATCCCATAAATAAAACACATCATCTTCTTTTGGTTTTGAATAGAACTTTCTTCATAATTATAGCTCTCATAAATATCATAAACCTTTTCAATGTAATCTGCAATTTTTATAAACATTGCATCAATATTTTTATTTACATAACGACCATTTAATAAGGAACTTTGCATATCACGCTCAGTTGTATTAATAAATAACAAATCATAATAATTCAAATAATGAATTTGACCTAACATTGCATTTAAGAAAGGATCCATATCTTCTAATTCATAAGCACTTATCAATTGAATAGAGTTCTTACTAAAATTAAATTTTTCTATATTCAGTTTTGCTTTAGCAACTCCTATAACCATATCTACTTTACTCATTAACTCGCCTTTTACATAAGTGTAATTGACAACTTCTGGAAGAACTGGAATTCTTTTTGCACAAATTTGATACATAGTAGATAATTTCTGGCAAACACTAGCAATATAAGAAACTTGTTTTTCCTCTTCTACAATAGAAGCAGTTTGAAATTCATAAATCTTATCTTTCTTAAATAAACCACGCCCTTTAATTTTAGCAGGAATTTTTCCACGAACATTTCCAAAAATATTAAAATAATCTGCATCATTATTTTGCTGAAAAGCAAATATAGTATTGAAATTCTGTTTGATTTTCATTCGTACACTCGTTTCATTACTCGATGTTAAAATAAAGTAAATACCATATTTAACAGCCTCTCTAGTCAAACTAGCTAACTCTTCATTTAGATTTTCATATGCTTCTGAAAATGCTTCATAATTGTTGATAACAACTACAATTTGAGCAATTGCTTTCCTAGCAGATTGTAAATAGTTTTTTAAACTTCCGCCAAATGAAGCAAAAGCTTTTTTACGATTTTCAATTTCTTCATTCAACATTTTAAATAAATTGCTAATCTTATCCACATCATTTAAAAAGACTACATCTCCAACATGAGGAGCATCTTCAAAAATACGTAAAGATTCTGAGCCAAAATCAAGTATATAATATTGTAATTCATAAACAGAATATGTAGTAATACTTGAATAAAGTAAAGTAGTTAAAAACATTTCTTTTCCAGAATCTGCAATACCGTAAAGTATAGTATTCCCACTTTCTGACAATGGAAGTGTTAGTAAATACTGATTTTGACTATCAGGATCATCATATTCCCCAATCACAGGATTAATCGTATAATTCACTTTTTGGTAATTATATTTACTTTTTAAAGAGTCCACATAAATAAGTGCTGGAATCTTTTCTAACCACAATTTTGGTATAACAATTTCTTTAGAACGTGCTAAATCACTTAAATATTTTACAATGCTTGTAATTTCTTCTCCTTCAGAAACAGCACGCTCAACGATTGTACTCTCCCTAGTCATCGTTGTTAAACCAATATTATTAATCATATTAACAGATGTATCTAATTCTCTTTTAAAAATAGAACTTGGATAGTATTTTCCTCCAGCCCAAGCAGCTTGTCCAAGCGTATAAACTTCATCATACCCAACTTGCAAATAAAATCTTCCTGTTTTCTTTAAATAAGCAGCATCAGGTTTCTTTAAAACTTCTTGTGAATCCGATGTATCTTGTACTTTTAAACATACGCGAAAACGTGTATTAGACCAAATTTGTGAATCTACAACTCCTCCTGGCTTTTGGGTAGCAAGAATTAAATGAACTCCTAAACTACGTCCTACACGAGCAACAGAGATTAATTTATCCATAAATTCAGGTTGTTGTTCCTTTAATTCAGCAAACTCATCACTAATAATAAATAAGTGAGCTATTTGTTCTTTTCCTTGAAGCCTTCCTTCACGATATAATTTTTGATACTTATAAATATCAATTGTACTTTCATTTGTAATAACTCTCGCTTCATTAAACATTCTTTGACGTCTTTTTATTTCACTTTCAATAGAAGCTAAACTTCGATTTAATTCGTTACCATCTAAATTAGTCATAATTCCTGCAATGTGTGGTAGACTATATTTGTCATTTTGGAAAGCTAACGCAAGACCTCCACCTTTGTAATCAATTAGAATAATTTGAACTTCCTGAGGACTATAATTTACAGCAAGTGAAAGAACATAAGTAATAATAAATTCAGATTTCCCACTACCTGTTGTACCTGCAATTAAACCATGTGGCCCATGATATTTTTCATGTAAATCTAAACTAATAATTTCCCCGCTTTTTCCTATTCCAACAGGAGTTTGCAACGATAACATTGGGTTACTTCTCTTCCAACGTTCTAAACTATTTAATTGTTCCACTTTGCCTACTTGATACATTTCTAAAAAATGATAAACATCTGGCAAAGCACTCTCTACTTCATTTTTTATTTCTAATTTAATATTCGCTAATTCTTTACTACAATTATATAACTCATCCATAGAAGCATAATCTATCATAAATGTTTGATTTGCTGAATTTAAAACACTATTAAAAATAGCACAATCTTTATTACTTACATGAATAAAATTCTTGCATTCATTAGGACAAGCAGACACTCGATCAACAAGCATAATAATACTAAAACCACAATTTTCTTCACAAGACAGAACATTTTTAATGAAATCATAACTATCAATTGACTTTATTGCATCTGTCACAATCACATAGTGTGGAACACAACGATCATCACTCTTTTCTTGCACACGTTCATTAAAAACTTTATCTAAATAATAAATAATTTCACGATAATCATCATTAGAAGAACCAAAAAAACGTAAATTACGATCATTACTCCAATTATGAGGAAGAGTTTTTACATAATCCCAATAATTCTCATTTTCTATGGAAGTAAACGTCACAATTTTCAATTCATCATAACTGTAGTGTGTCATCATTTGCAAAATTAATCGATCAATAAATGCCTTACTCGTAATAGCATCTCCAACAATACCAGTAGCAATATTCTCATAAAAAGAATAAGTAATAGGAACTTCTTCTAAAAGCCTTTGCTTACTTCCTAATTCATGAACAAGATCTAGTAAATTATCCTCTGTTAAAGAAAAATGTTCTTCTGGATATTTTACTTCCATTTGCATAGGAAGATTCCCAATTCCAACAGGAAGCGTTAAAAAATCTTCATCACTAATTCTCTTTTGCCACAAGCGAATATTATGAGCCTTGATAATATCCTGACACTCTTTTACACTTAGATTATTTTCAATTAACAGTCTTCTTTGTCTATTCAGTTCTAATTCAATTTCATGCTCTTTTTTCTCTAAATATTTTTTGTATAAATCTTGTCTTTTTTTCTCATATATTTTATCCATAAATTTCTGATATTTTCTAGTTAAAATAGGCCATAAAAGACTACTAAAAAGCATAACGATACACATAACTATACTTGTTATAGAATCTTTCAAAGCTCGATCTCCGCTTCGAACAGAACTCATGGTCGACATTAGCATAACAACAGACATCATCGACATTGTAACCATTGGACCAATTGTTAAAATAGCAGGAGTTTTATCTTCTTCTTTTCTAGAAGGTGGAGCATCAATTTGTAAAACAAACTTTTCCATAGCCTGATAAAAATAAGGTGTACGATAAAAATAATCTTCTTCATAAATATCTTCTGCTGCTTCCTCATTCTTTTCTATAAAAGACACAGGAGAAGAAACAAGATTAGTAAAAAACATATTTTCAGCAACCATTTGATTAGGGTTATTAATAAGAAAATAATCTTTTCCATCTCTTCGCATTAAAATAATCTTTAAACCATATAGAAATATTATATCTCCATACAAAATACGATTTGTATCCATAACTCTTCTCTGATTCACAAAAACAAGCGTATTTTTTTCAAACACAGTTAAAAAATAATAATCTTCTTTTTTTTCAATATTTAAAGCAACCTTAGCAAGACCAGGAAACTGATAACATACCATATTTTCTTTATCATTCCCTACAGAAAATACCTGATTTTCTTTTACTCCTATCTCTCTAAAAGTCGTATCATAAATTGGAGAACAATACAAATAATATTTTTCATTACGATAATTATTTTTAATTGTATAAAATTGATATTCTTTTAAATGTTCGAAAGGCACCATAACATCCTGTTTATCTACTAAAAAGACTTCTGAATTACTAAGCAATTGCCATCCATCTTTTGTGGATTCAATATTAATTAAATTAATTTTTTTGCCATTTTCAAAATCAGTAATCCAATGACTTCCAATATTATCCTTCGGAAGCGTAAATAAAGTTAATTTATTATTTTTTATAATTGTAATCTGCATGCCCATTACTCCTTAATATAATAGTAACTTCGAACCATTTTGAATAATGCTATCTTTGACAAAAATATCTTCTAAAATACGTTCCCCAGATTTTTTATCATAAAGACTTTTACATCCATCATCAAAAAAAGCATTTTCACTTTCTTCTATAACCATTTTAATAATCAAATTCTTAATTGTTCCTACTTTTTTATTAATTGGAATATAAAAATCAAAATCACGTTCAATGAAAGGAACAGAAACAATTACATAAAATTTATTTTGCATAATATCACCGCATTAAATGCTTCCCCTTATTCTACTTAAGTATAGCATAAGACAAAAAAAATAGAAAGAAAATTCTTCTTTCTACCCAATATTAGGAACTTGCTCGTTTTTTTTTACACTTTCATCATCATAAATTAAAAAACTAACAGGAAATTTAAGCTTATCCTTCATTTCTTGATTTAGTTTATTCCTCATTTGTTCAAGATAATTCTGCTGTTGAAAATTTATTTCCAGCCATTCATCATCCGTTGCCAAAAAATCATCACTACAGCGAATGCCAAAAACGATTGCATTCGAAGGTGCAAAAAATGAGGAAGAAAGAGGACCATAATTTGTAAGAGTTTCTTCGTTTTTAATATCTGATGTAACAACAAGTGGATAAGTACGTTGCAAAAATTCTTTCGTTTCTTCATCTAAATTATTATCTTTTTTATTTAACTTTCTAATTAAAAAATTCAAATCTTGTATCGTTAATCTTTCGATATAAATCGTATTTCGAAGATAAAAATAATTATAAATACTAAACATTTGATAAACATCTTTTTCTTCTTCAGCAACTTTTTCAAATTTTAAGTTACTATTTGTTATTTCATCATCAAATCTTTGTAGCCCTAATAAATTGCCAACATATATTTCTAAGAAATTACGATAAAACAAAGACAAAGAAAAATATTCTGGTGATAGTTCACCTTTTTCATTTGCCAATTGTTTTTGACTTGCTAATTCCCTATCAAATACATTAGGGCAAAACATTTCTTCCTTTAAATATTCCATCTCATCACCTCTTTATTAATACTTTAATTCTCTAATGATAAAGGCATTATTTTGAAGTTCACTCCATCGAATTTCATATTTACCACCCCATGAACTTACAATTATACCATTGTCATTTAATCCTGTTATTACAATTGAATGGCCATCATCACTTATTCTTACATTCTTTATTCTTTCCATCAAATTAATTGCAGAAACATCTTCTTTATGAAAATTTATACTTCTAAAAGTAATAGGACGATCAGCAGGTGGATAAACATCCATAATTAAAAATGAACCTTGCATTAATCTATAAGCAATCTTTGATTTTAATTCATGCACATTAACATTCACATTTTTTCCATTATATACTTCATCGTAAGTATTTATAATTTCTTTATGTTTAATCTCTTTTGACATTTTTATTCCAAAACTTTCGAGAAATTTATTAATAGCATAATCGTTTATAAAACCTGATGAATTTGCCATTTGAAACTTGTTTGCATCTGTCCCAATTTTTAATTTTTGAGAAGAATCTTCTTTTTTTAAAATAAACTTATTATTTTGATTCCAAAAAGTATAGAAATCAGTTAATAATTCTGCATCGTTCCATTTTTTTACACCATTCTTTTCTTCATACAATGGATAACCAAAACGATTTTCTATTAATTCAGAATAATTTTCAAATAAATACACTAGTTCATTTAACACAGCAGCATAGTCGCAAACACCTTTATAATCTATACCTCTTAAAAACTTGATTGCTTCTTTTTCACTTAATTCAGGTTTTATTTTTTGAACCTTTTTAATTAATTTTTTTGTTTTTCCTAAGTCTGTATATAAAGTTCTTCGAACAGCATTTTGATTTATTCCATAAGAAGAAAATTGAGAAAAATATTTATCTCCTTGATTTACTATAGCCTTAAAGTCTTCATGACATTTACTAAATAAATTGGCTAAACCATCTGGTATGCTTACATTCTCTGCTTCTAGTTTTTTTTGTAGGGATTCTAAACAAATATACACATTCAACTTAGCATTTGTATTTTCTAATGCTGAAAACTCCTCATAGCCACCTTTTTGTAAAACAATATGCTTTAAAAAAGAAGCATCGTATTCTACATATTGTCCAGTAAATATTGGCAATGTTAAAGAAAAGGAATCAATGACAGAATTTAACTTTTTATAATTATCGTTCTTAATTTTTATTTCTGGTGTATTTTCCATTTCTATATTTTCTATTACACTTTTTAAAGTCGTATCTTCTTGAACCTTAGTATCATTATTCTCAACTTGTTGAACATCCAAATTAATTTTTTCTAAAAGTTCAATGGGCTCTAATTCTAATGTTTCTTCTAAATCCATTTCTTGTGCGACATCAAAATTATCATTCTTTTTTACTGTTTTTAGAGTATAATCAAATAAATCTTGATAACTATTGATATGATTTTTTATATTCTCATCAAAAACATCTTGTAAATTATAGTCAGTTTGAATTATGTTTATTGCGTCTTTAAACTCCTCAAAATTTTCAAACACTTTTTTTCCAACCGAAGCATTCATTTTATTCATTATATTATAAACATCATCAAAAGTTTCACACTTTTGAAAAACTGTTTGTAAATTATCAATAAGTACAGATCCTACGTTTTCAAATGTAACATTTTCTACTGGATTTTTACCAATTTCATAAAGAAATGTACTTGTTGTAAATTGCAAATCTTCCAATTCATCTATTGTAATATTAGGAAATAAATTTTCTATCGATATTTTAAAACTATTCTCTTCCTTATATTTTCTTAATTCAAACAATTGATCTGTAACATTTAAAATTGTTTTACAATCTTTTAAATCTACATTTTGAGCAATTTTCTTCAGATACCAATGGTTAAGCGATTGCGTAACATCAAAATTATGAATATCTAAATTAGGAAAACTTTTTTGTAATTGAAGTGCATGTTCATAATTTGTGTTTGAATCCTTATTTGTAAAACAAAAAATACCTACAGGTTCAAATCCATCTATTACAACTTCGCTATAAACTGATTGTACTAATCCTTTATTTGCATTTTCTTCTTTTAATTTTAAGCACTCATCAATTATTCTTTGAGGATGATCTATTTTCTTTAAAACGCTATTAAAACAAATTGAACCTTCATCAAGGGCATCATTTTTTATATTCATGTCTTGACTACTTGCTCCTACTATTTTCTTAGGTGCTAAAATAAAACCATAACCATCTTTATATGTGTCTGTTAAATCTTGAGTAAATAATGATCCCGAAACGTATCGAGTAAAAAATTCCCCCTCAAATTTGGTAAAAGTTGTAGTGTGCCCAATAAATGCAAAATGATTATCATCCATTGAATTTATATTTAAAAGGTAATTTTCCCATTCCTTTAAAATAGCATCTTGAACATTATTTAACATTTCATTCATTTTTTTCACATCTTTATTTTGAATTGCTTTTTCATATTCTTCATTAAATTGGTAAATTTCCGTATCAGATGCAAAATATTTTAAATTTTCTGAAATATCATTTTTGGCGACAATCAAATCACGCATTAAATAATAGTTTCCTATTTCATTATCCATTCGATATATAACATTTAATAATTCACTTATTGAAGTATCGCTCAAGTTTAAATACGATTTTTCTTTAGAAAGTAATTCATTATATTTTTCAGATAAAGAGGATAAAAAATCTGTATTGTATTGTATGTCATTTTTTTCACTTGGAATATATTTAGCAATAATTTTACCTTTATGTATGATTTTTTCCATAACTTCATTAAAAGTTCCTAGTGGCATTTCATTAGTAAGTTTATCTTTTAAAAATTGAGAATAAACATTATCCTTTTCAATAAAATATTTTATTTTCTCTAAAATAGAAGATGAGACAATCACTTTTCTATCAGAACGTAAAATTTTTATTTCTGGTGTATTTTCCTTTTCTGTATTTTCTATTGCACTTTTTAAAGTCGTATCTTCTTGAACCCTAGTAGCATTATTTTCGGAAGATGATATAGAAGAATTAGGCAAGCTAGTTGCTTCAGTTGATAAAGAAATATTATTATTCTCAACTTGTTGAATATCCAAATTAATTTTTTCTGAAATTCCGTTCTGAATTGCATTATAAAACTCTGTTAATTTTTGAATAGCTATTTCACGAGTTGGAACCTTTAATTCATAATAAGATTTTTTTAGTTCTGTAAAAAAATAAGAAGCAATTTCTTTATAATATTCATTATTTGTATTTAAGGCATATTTATATCCATTTTCTAATTTTTCATATTCCCAAAATACGAAGCTTTTTCCAAGAGTCTTTGAATCATTTATAAAAGTTTCATTGATTTTATTAAATATTTGCAAATCTTGGGATAAAATATCACTCTCATTTTTATTAATACTTTTTAACGCATCATTAATATCCCGAAACATTGGAGTCACTTGTTTTTTATCAAAACTAACATTATCATAAAATGTAAAGCGATTTTCGCCAGTATCACCGTGTAAAAATTTAACACATTCATAGTTTTTATCTTTTAATTTTTTTAATAAAAAATTCAAGTATAGTTCATTTTCAGGTTTAACAACAAAAGAAATATAAGGGACATTAGGAGAATGACCATCTTGTCCATAATGACCCGCACAACAAGTATGTGTTTCAATTTTATTTTCAAAACAATTTAATAACAATTGTTCCAAATCTGGATTACCTTCAGCAAAATCTTTAGCTGCTTTTTTATAATCTTTAATATCTTCAATAGAAACTGGCTTTCCATTATTCAAATTTTCACTATTAATAGAATTAAAAATAGCACTAGGTGTTTGTAAAATACCAGCAGTTATAGCACCATATTTCCAACTTTCGCCCATATTAGCTAAAAGCTCTTCACCATTTATATCTTCTTTAAATATTCCTTTACGTACAACAGAATCAAATGCCTCCTGTACTGCCTCTTCATTTCCTTCTTTAATCATAGCTTTTATAAATGTTTTAAAATTTGTTACTTCTACATCAGATAATCCTGGTAGACCTCCTAAGTATTTTTCAGTTAAAGCCTCTGTAAAGCCTGATACAATACCATAAGAAATAGCTTGAACATTGCTATATCCATCCACCATAGCACTATGATAACTATTTCCACCAGAAGATACACCTAACGCAATTGATCCTGCAATAGGTACCCCTAAAGAAGAAAGAGCAATAGAAGGTGCCATATTTCCTATTCCTTGACTTACAACATAATTATCTTTCAAATACTTTCCAGTATATTCACCTGATTGCAAAGCTTCTTGCACATACATATTAGCATACTCTTCTACACTATTAGCACGCGTTGGTGACTCGTTTGTAAAAAAAGCTTTCACTCCTGATAAAGCATATTCTATTCCTGAAACAAAGGAAGAAACACCTGAACCAAGACCCATTTCCGTTGTATTGATATGATTTTTGACAGCACTTGTTACACCTTCTGTGGTAGAAAGATGAGAAAGTATTTTTTCAGCCTGTTCACGTCCTAAAATATTATTAACAGTTGGTTCCATTACAGAAAGATACTCATTTGCTGCATCTACTCCATAAGTTTTATATAAATAATTGTAATATTTTGCATAATCAGAATCATTATTTGATACTTTTGCTAAATTAATTAACTGTTGCGTATGAACACTTATTTCTATACCGTCACTTGAACCAGAATTTCGTAAATTTTCAACTGCTTTTCCTAAAGCTTCTGCATAAGCAAGTTCACTAACATTTCCATTTTTTTTACAATATTCTTCATAAGAAGAATATTGTATCACACCATTGTCACTAATAATATTTAAATCCTTTGTATTTACCTTAGCATTATATTGAAAATTTTGAAAATCTTCCAGAACAGATAAACATTCATATTTACCAACTTCTTTTAGATTATTTGCTTGTATAGTTGCCATCTCACAACTAGAAAGTAAATCTTTAAGTTGTCCTATATAATTCTCATAATCTTCTAATGAATCAAAATCTCTCAATATTATTTCTTGAAATTTTTTTGGAAGTTTTGTAGAAAGTGCCGCTTCTGCTTCCCAAGAACTCATTAGTCCATATTTTTCAAATTTAGCAATTTGTTCTCTATACTTTTCAATTTTGGCATATTTTGCATATTCATTTTCAATTAGCTTTTGTGTATCACCAATACTTTTAAGTTCTGCATCAATAGGTGCTAGATAAGCTTGATACGTTTGAATATAAGTATCATCCTCAATTATAAGTTCTGGAACGCTTGCTTTTTCATTTATATAATTTGTTACAGGAGACATTGTTTCTTTTACTTTTGCGGCAGCTTTTTTATACGTTTCTTTTGTAAAAGTAATCATAGAATTAGACATATCAGAACGCCATGATTGATAACTAGAATACTTTGCAAAGGCACTTGTTGCTATACTTGTTCTACGCTCCTTGTTTCCTGCAATAGCAGAAGAAACCATCTTAGAAAGATAATCTTGTTTTTGAGATTGTGTTGTCATTCCCATTAAACCAAACACTAAAGCTGATTTCATAATAGAGCCAAAACTTTTTTTCTCTGCAGAATCTGCAAAATAAGAACTAAAAGAACTAGAATTTTTAGAAGTAGAATCATTTGAAGCGTTAAAAGAATTCACATTTGCATTCGAACTTTCTACATTTACGTTCACAATATCAAAAATAGGATCATTTTCAATTTGCAAATTTTTCATAGAATTTCGTATGGATTCAACAGTATGCTTTACTTCTTGTGCAACACAAGAATAACCTTCCATATTACTAGCTTTATACTCAACTGCTTCAATATCAGAAACATAATCTTCTAAAAAAGCAATTAAATGTTCTAAATTATCAGAAAGAGCTTGATAGCTTTTCCTAAGTTTGGCTAAATAAAGCTTAACCGTAACATTGCTAGCTGCCCCAAAATTGCTAAGATCTGAAAACGTTTTTACTTTAGAAGAATAATAAGCTTGGCGTTTTTTCAATGTATCAATATTATTTTTGATAGTAGTCGTATTTGCAATAAATGAACTCATATTATCCTTCCTAACTTTTTTTATTTTAAATGAACTTTTTTATATTTAAAAAAAGCATCTTGCATTTTTTTATCAAGCTTTCCAAGATGAAGAATAGTAGCTATATCTTGATGGTAAAAATAAAGAATTTCCTCTTTGCTTAACACACCTTCTGGAAACCTACATCCCATATAGTCATAGATTTTCCCTTTAGTAGAAACGTCTAAAAAAACCATTCCCATAATCATAACTTTCATAGAAGAATTTTTTAAAATCACTACACTACCTACTGGACAATACTCTATCGTTTCCAAATCTATTATTTCATTCTTCATTACTGATTCTTTTCCGTTTCTTGTAATAACTGTTCTTTGTTATTTAACAAATCCTTTAATTTTTTTAAAAAAGTATCACTTTCTTCATCCTCATAACCAATATATTTTACTTTTTCAATATCCTCATGATTAAACATTAGAATTTGATCAGCAGATAATAAGCCTTCTGGATAAAGGCAAGCAGAATAGTCATAAACTTGATTTTTTTCTATACTATCCATAGGTGCATATCCAATAATCATAAAAGTTTTTATATCATCTTTTAATGTAACCACTGTTCCCAAAGGAAAATAATTATTCTCTTTCATAATGAACCTCTACTCTATTCTGTAATTATCATATCATATTTTTAAAAAAGGTTCAAAAAAAAAGAACCGTTGTTCCTTCTTATGCTAAATATCCATCAGCCCTTGTTTCATATTCTGCTAAAGATTTTTTCTTACGATTAATTTCATCGACCACCGCTTGGTCAATCACCGTCTTCGTTCTAGTATGAGAATGTCCCAAAGCATCAGTATACTTAGTGGTTTCTGTTTTCCATTTTCTCGTTTCTAAACTTGCAATTTCCTTTTCTAATTCTTGAATTTTTTCAATACAATTACAAGCATTTTCTAAATTATCCAAAAGGTTTTTTATTTTTTTCCTTGTTCCGTTAAGTGTGCCACTACTTTCAAATGCTTCTAAATTCACATTAATAACATTATTTACAGACGATTGTAATGTTAAAGTCTTATTAAATTCTGCTTTAATACCTGAAAAATCATTTGTATCTAGTTCTTTCTTAGCTAGAATTGTATGAGATTTTAGTTTTGATACGGCAATGTTAGAATATTTTCCCATATAACACCTCTAAAAATGAAATGAATTAGAAAGCGCATCGTTCAAACTTATATAGTTTGCAATGACTGCATCCAAATATTGTTTAATATTCAAAAATTTTGTACTCATAGCATCCATGTTTTGAAATACTTGTACTGTTTTATCAAAAAAATAATCTCTTGTCTCAGAATTCCAATTAGCTTTATTATAAATGTTTTTATAGGAAGCCTCTATAGTTGCATAACTTTCTTCTAATGAATTTAAAATGGTATTCATTTCTGATGCATATTCTGCTAATGCCACACTATCACAATACATATTTTCCCTCTATTCTACCTTTATTTCTCTAGTTCTATAATGAGAATCTAACTTTTTTTCTGTATCAACGTACCCTGCTACAAATTTATCATAAGAAGCTAACTGATTTTCAAATGCTTTTAAGTCTTCAACAAAATAACTCATCTTTAAAGCAAAAGCATCCGCATCTTTTCCTTTCCAAACTTCACCAATATTGCCAATTAAAGTACTTAATTTTTTTCTTTCTTCTTTAAGCAATAAAATAGACTCATCACATGTTTTTAACGTAGATGAAATCTGTTCTTTATTCACCATTACATACACTAGAATTCACCCTCTTTAAAAATAAAGTTTTTAATATAAATAAATTTTAACTATTAGAAGTTAAAACTTATTTATAAAAACCAATAAAACATTGGTCTTTATTATAAAACTATGCTTTATCTGCAAGTCGAACAGCTTCAGCAGAAGCTGAAATATTGCTAATGCAAATTTGTAAGCTTTCAGATACAACAGACATATTTGTATCTACCACATTTAACAAATTTTCTTGTGCTCTTTCAGCAGCATTTCCATCCCAAGCTTCAGAACCATTATTTAATTCTTCTAACTTTAATTTCAAATTTTCTTTTACTTCTTCAAGTGTTAATTCAATTTTGGATAACTCAGATCCTATACTTGCTATGTCATCGTATACATATTTTACTTTCTCTTTATTAACGCTCATTTCAGAAAGTTCAGAAATTCGATTATACATTACTTCACCAAAACTTGATGAAACATTAGTATCACTACCTAAATTAGAAATTTCCAATGAAGCAATATTCTTATTAACTGAATTCATTGCCTCTTCAAAAGCATTTCCAAAAGAATTCGTAAAATCAATTAATGCTTGGTGAGTATCCATAAAATTTTGATAGTTTTGCGCTGCAGCTGAACCAGTCCATAACTTAAAATCAATTATCTTTTCGATTTGCTCATCAAACTTTTTAGAACAAGCATAAATACTGTTGTTTTCTCCATTTAAATAAGAAACTACTGAATTTGCCCATATTTTCGCTTTTTCTGGATCAAAAGCAAATGTTGCCATATTTTAATCTTCCTTTCTCTTGTACTTACTGTACTCTAACTAAAGAATAACATTTAAAATTTTCATTGTCAAAAAAAATATAAAGTTTCTGTAAATTAGTTTACACATAGACAAATAAATTATTCGCCATAAAGAAAAATTCATACAATACAAAAGGTGAATGACTATGTTTTTACTACTAAATGCAATTGTAGCAAGTCTAGATGGCTTAATCATTGGAATCAGTCTGCGACTTTCCAATATCAAAATAACAAAATCAAATATAAGTACTATTTTTATAGGAAATCTACTTATTTATTTCTTTTTTCTTTTTCTCTATAAACATTTTCAATTGACTTTCATGACAAAAAATATCACAACTATTCTTTATTTAATTTTAGGTATACATTCAATCTATGATAAAGACTCTTACCACCCTAAAGAAAAAAAACTTCATTTCATCAATTGCCTATTCATAACTTTGAGCCACTCTTTAGATGGAACAATTATCTCTTTAAGCTTTGTTTATAACTACAAACTTATCCACATTGCACTTATCTTCAGTTTCATGTCTTTAATCATTTTACTAATCGGCTATTATTTTGCAAAATTCTTTAAAACAAACAAAGAATCTTATATCAGTGCCTTATTATTTTTTACACTTGGTATTATCAATCTATTTCTTTAAGTTCTTGTTCATAAGCATTTAAAATTCTTAAAAGTTCTTCACTTGTTTTACAAGAGCAAACCATTTGTTTCATTTCTTTACCTTTAGGCATTCCTCTTAAATAGTAAAGCAAGTTTGTTCGAATTTCAAGTAATGCTACATGTTCATTTTTATCTTCTTTTAAAAGATTGAAATGACGTTTCATCATTTCTATTTTTTCTTGATAAGAAGGTGCATCAAGTACAATATCATTTTCTACATAAGAAACACATTCTCGAATGAGCCATGGATTTCCCAAAATACCTCGTCCAATCATAACCGCATCACAGTGTGTTTCCTCAAGCATCTTTTTAGCAAGCGAAGCACTCACAACATCACCATTACCAATAACAGGTATAGAAACGCTTTCTTTAACTTGTTTGATAATGTTCCAATCTGCCTTTCCAGAATATCCTTGGCTTCTCGTTCTTGCATGAACAGTAATCGCGCTAGCACCAGCACTTTCAATAATTTTTGCCACTTCTACAGCATTGATACTTGCTTCATCCCAACCACTTCTAATTTTAACTGTTACAGGAACACTTACAGCACTTACAACTGAGGAAACAATATGACCAATTTTTTGAGGATTCTTTAAAAGCGCACTACCTGCTTGGTTCTTTAAAGCTACTTTTGGAACAGGACAACCCATATTAATGTCGATAATATCAGGATGCATCATTTCTTCTACCTTTTTTGCAGCAGCAACAAAACTCATTTCATCACTACCAAAAATTTGTTGGGCAATAGGTCTTTCCATTTCATCCATTTTAAGCATAGCAAGCGTTTTTTCACTTTCATAACAAATTGCCTTATCACTAACCATCTCAGCATAAATAAGGCCAACACCCATCTCTTTAACAATTTTACGAAAACTCGTATTTGAAAATCCTGCCATTGGAGCCATCACAATACGATTTTTTATTTCAACATTTCCTATTTTCCAAGACATTTTTATCACCCTTAATAATTTGTCTTTTTTATTTATTTTAATTAAGTACAAATACTTACACTACAATTCACTAATTTCTTCTATTTTAAGTCCTGTTGCTTGGCATATTTGTTCTGTAGTTACGCCATCCATACTTAATAACAACTTGGCAATTTTTTGCTTTTCTTCTTTTGAACCTTTGGTAAATCCGTCATTAAAACCATCATTAAAACCACTATTAAAGCCGTCTTTATACCCCTCTTCCTTCATTTCTTCATCAATTTGCCTTTGCAATTCTTCTTCGCTACAATAAAAAGCCTCATCAAATTGTTTCACAAAATTCTCTAAATTTTTCTTTACCATTTTAACCTCTCGATCTCCTTCATAGATTCTCTTTAAGATTTTCTCATCTTCTATAACAAATAAAGCCAAATCTTTTAACAATCCATCATTAATCCTATTATAATCAACTTTTTTAAAATAAGAAAGATTAATATCGTAAATTTTAATTAAATCTGTATACTCCTTATGGTACTTCTTTTCCATTAGAATCGTTTCATAAACAAATTCTCCTAAACCATACACTCTATCTCGAGCATTAATATTAATAATAGTAATCGGTTTTAAATCTTTATAATTTTCAGAATTTGCAAGTTGCCGTAATGTCAATTGATAACCATACGTAAGACTTTTTCTTTTGGTAGTATGGCTTCTACTATAATTAACTTCTATTCCAAAATAAACATTTCCATCAAAAAATGGTAAATCCCCAGTAGAATTCACGATATTAGCATTACTTCCAAACTCAGGATGAACAGGAATTAAATTATCCTTTAAACATTCATAAGGAATATTCGTAGTATGAGCTATAATTCTAGCAATATAATTTCGGATATCTTTATTTTCAAAAGCTAAAACCTTTTTAATAACCTTATCGTTTAAAAATTTAAGTTCCATCTAAAATACCTCCTTCTACTCTTATATATACAACAAAAATTTGCAATTTCCTTTTTTTAGAGGTCAATTTTTATAAAAAACTTAAAATTTTAAACAATATTTCCAAACTATCTACTTTTTTGAATTCATATTACTAGTTATCAACAAACACAAAAAATAACATAAGTCACTTAAGCATTTTCATAGAAGTACTTCTACTTCTTCGTCATTATTAAGAAGTACAGCATTTGCTTCATCCGTATCAATATGAAAAGCAAGAACACCTTTTTCACTCACTTTAACATGGGCATCCAAAACACCTGATCTGTCACCATCAATTCTTACTTGCACAATATCTCCATCTTCAACATTCCATTCTTTAGCATCTCTAGGATTTATATGAATATGACGTTCTGCTAGAATGCAAGCGTTATGTAAAGTAAGTTCCCCCTTTTCCCCTACTAAAGTAATTGTCTCACTATTTTCTAAATCTCCACTTTTACGAACAGGTGGACAAAGTCCTAACTTTCTTGCATCACTCTTAGATATTTCTATCTGATTATAAGAACGAAAAGGTCCTATTATACGTGCATTTTCTATCATACCTTTTTCTGTTTTTAAAGTAAGTGTTTCATTCGCTGCAAAATCTCCAATTTGCGTTAAATCCCTTTTCTTTGTTAGAGGAGCTGTGAATAACTGATTATAAACTTCACTAGTCAAATGTACATGACGATTACTAATTCCTACTTTTACTTTTTTCAACAATCTCACCTTCATAATCCCATAAACCTAATTTTCCATTGATATAGATTGGCTCTATTTCGACTATATCTTCTAACTTAAAACCATAGCCATCCCATGACTTCTTATAACGTTCCTGATAATCTTTTTTATTAATAATTCCGTAATAAACCAAAGGATTTTTATTTTTCAAAAAAGTAACCATATCTTCATCTACATAAATACAGTCAACTAGTTCTGCTTTTGCAATTATACAGCCAAGTGGATACTCCAAATTTAAATGTTTGAAACGTTCCATCGCCTTTTTATCGACACCTTTACCAGCATGAATTAAAATTTCACCCCGATACTTCGTCCTCCAAGTACGAAACTCATATTCTTTATACCCCTTAGCAATTAACGTAGCAAAAGGCTGTTTAATTGTAATCACTTTCATTTGTAATCACCTAATAGTATTTTATCATAAACATTTGCCATATTAAAGAATAGGAGGGAAATTATGAAAAATCAAAATTGTGGGGACTGTAAAGACTCCAAACAAGGTCGTGCTTATATCGACAAAGAAACAGGGTTACTTTGTGTTGAAATTGTCGAAAAGTATGAAAAACCACAAGATAAAAAAACTTTAGTTCCTTACATTTGTACAACTTGTGGGACTGTAAATTGGAAATGCATTGACCCAAATGAAAAGGAATCGTAAAAAGAGACTAATTTCATTTTTTAGTCTCTATTTTTATTTCCAAATTGCATACTTCTAATATTTTTAAAAATATTTCTAATGAAATTTGATTTTCACCAGTCTCATACCTAGAATATTGTTGTTGCTTTATACCAAGTTTTTCTGCTAGTTCTTTTTGACTAAGTCCACAATTTTTTCGTATTTCTTTTAAATTTATCATATAGCGAGAACGACGCGAAAGCTAGCGTACGCATTCGCGTAACCATTGCCATAAATAAAATTAAAGACACCAGCACCAAGACCATTGTAACAATAACCACCACGGGAAAACCACGGATCTGGTGGATAAACGAACCAACCTTCATCACCATACCATGACCCTACTTGTCTTGTCTGTGTTCCATACGTAACATTAGCATATGGTCCAAATTCTGTTGTTCCATCTCCTAGTATTCTTCGATTAAATGTGGTTCGATCAGTACTATAAGTATATGTATCAAAATATCGATTATTTGGAAAATTTACTCCTCCTGTAAGCGTTCCTCCTTCACTTAATGGCCCATTAAATCCTGATTGATAAGTTGTATTTCTTCCTGATAATGGTGTGCTATTCGTTGAATCTAACATAACACTCATCATGTATTCCCAAGCCACTCCACTCATATCATAAATTCCTGTATAGTTACCTGTAGTGCTAGCAACTTGACTTAATGGATTTTTATAATTTATTGTGTAGGTTCCATCTACTCCTAAAGATGTACTTTCATATTTGTTACATGACTCGTTTGTTGCTGTATATCCACATGTTGGTTCATTCTTCGATGCATAACCTGTAATAAATGCTTCATTATTGTTGATTCTTACACTACTTGCACTTCCATATTTTGAGTGTTGGAGATAGGCTACTGCTCCCCACTCCGTATTCTTCATCATATGAGAGTCTAACTCTCGCATGTAATTGTAACTTGCAAGGTGGGCATTTGCAA
>CASDHD010000006.1 GCA_949280095.1 uncultured Bacilli bacterium | reverse complement strand
ACCAGTATTGTTATCTTTCTTTTGTTTGAGGGTTTATTATTTAAGCCCCCCCCCCGGCTTGCTGTTCTTTTTTCATATCTTTTTCCTTTTCTATTATCTTCATTATAAACGAATTTCTAACTTCTAACAAGAAAAAAAGAAATCCTTTTACAGATATTCTTCCAATTTTTCCAACTGTTTATCAAAATCAACAGCACCACAAACATAAGACCCTACAACCACTCTATCTGGTTTTACACTTTTTAAATCTAAAATTGTACTTTCATTTACGCCCCCATCGACATGAAGTAAGAAATTAGCTTTCTTTTCTTTTCTTATCTTCTTTAATTTTTCAATTCGCTTTAAAGTATCAGGAATAAATTTCTGACCTCCATATCCTGGAATGACAGACATCACAAGAACCATATCGATTTCAGTTAAATAAGGCAATAAATAATCCAAATTTGTTAAAGGACTAATCGCAATACCAACCCTGCAATTTTTTGTTTTAATATAAGAAATTAACTCTTCATGCTTTGTTGTTGCTTCAAACTCGTAAACAATCACTTCAGGTTCAATATAAGAAAAAATATCAATAAATTTTTTTAAATGCAATGTCATTAAATGAACTTCTTTTGGCTTCTTATTCCTTTTTAAAGCATCTAACATTTCTTTAGAAAAAGGTGTTCGATTATTCACAAACAAACCATCCATCACATCAACGTGAAGATAATCTGCAGAAGATTTTTCTAAAAAAGTAAGTGTTTTAAAAAAAGAATAACGTGCTTTTAAAAATGAAACTGATATTTTCATACGACCTCCTATTTATTCTTTATAAAATCAATATAATTCTGATACCTAGACTCTAAAATTTCTTGACGTTCCACAGCTTGTTTTACGCTACAATCTCTTTCTTTATCATGCATACAATTTTTAAAAGGACAATGATATTTTTGAAACTCAACAAAACTATTCTTAATGTCCTCTTTTGAAATATCTTGAAAGTCTAGACTCGAAAACCCTGGTGTATCTGCTATATAAAAATGTTTAAACTTAAAGAGTTCTACATGTCTTGTCGTATGCTTTCCTCTTCCTAAACTTTCCGAAATTTCATCCGTTTTTAATTGCAAGTTCTTATCCATTTTATTAAGCAACGTGCTTTTCCCAGCACCAGTTTGTCCTGTAACAACAACGCTTTTACCTTTTAAAATCTTATTTAACTTTTTGTGTTCCTTATTGGTAATCACTTTATATCCAATATTTTTATAATAAGCAAATGTTTTTTTAATATCTTTTTGTTCACGATTCGTAAGTAAATCCAATTTAGTAAAACACAAAACAGGTTCGATATGATGAGCGATGACAATACTCATCATTTTATCTAGTAAATTCAAGTTCATAGTTGGTTTTTTTACACTTGTTACAATAAGGACTATATCGACATTGGAAATAAGGGGCCTTGTAAGTTCATTACGCCTTGGCATAATTTCCAATATGTATTGATTATCTTTATCAATCTTACAAATGTCCCCTACAAGAGGAGTAATCGCACAATTACGAAATTTACCCCTAGCTCGACAATCGAACAAGCCTTCCTCTGTTTCTACTGTATACAAATTACTAATGATTTTAATAATTTTTCCTTGCATCCTAACATTGTCCTAAAGCTCTTGCTTCATCATCACATTCATCTACTACATCTCCATTGTTTCGAGCCACTTCAATTGTAAGCGTTACCCCAGAACGAATAGTAAAATCTTTTGGTTTATCTTGACTAATAATTTTGCCATCTTCATGTTCCGTTGTCATAACCTCATTCACTTTTAGATTAATGCCATGTTCTTCACAGAAAGCCTGAATTTCTTCTACACTATAACTTCCATCTGTAAAATCTGGATATTTGCCTACAATATTAGGAACATAAATTGTAATCCCATCCCCTACAGATAATTTTTCGCCTTCTTTTACAGATTGCTCAATAATTTCGCCATCTTTATATTTATCAGGATCATCCACATCTTTCTTTTCATAATATACATTTAACCCTAAAGCTTCGAGTGCCCCTTTAACTTCCAAATAATTTTTTCCAACATAATTTTCAATTGTTATTTTGGTATCACCCATCGAAACAAATAACGTAATCACTGTACTTTTTGTACGTTTACTATTTGCAGCAGGGTTTGTCTTAATCACATGACCTTCTTCTACCTCACTACTTGATTGTTCTTGTTGTTCATCACTAACACTAAAACCAACCTCTTGGAGTTTGCTAATAGCTTCTTGAACCGTCATATTCGTAACATCAGGCACCGTAATTTCCTTTTGATTTGTAATTATTGGAATTAAAACAATGACAGATGTAATCATCACCACAAGTCCTGTAAAAATAGAAGCTAAAACGATTAATAATTTGTTTTGCTTTTTTAAATCATTTTTTGTAATTTGCTTTGCTATAGCATCTTCACCACTTTCTTTTTGTTTAACCTTAGAAGCCTTTGTTACTTTTGTATCATCAAGATTATGTTCTGGATACTTAAATTGTACCTTAGCTTCTCTTGCTCGAGCATCTTCCATGCAAGTTTTTAAATCTTCATGCATTTCACGAGCATCTGTATAACGATTTTTGGGATTTTTTGCAGTCGCTCGTAAAATAATATTCGCAATACTATTTGGAATACTTGGTAATTCCTCTTTAATATCAGGCATTGGTTCTCGCAATTGTTTTAAAGCAATTTCAACCGCATTATCTCCTTTAAAAGGAAGTTTCCCCGTTAAAAGTTCATACATCACAATTCCCATTGAATAAATATCGCTTTGTAAACTAGAACCTTTTCCATTTGCTTGCTCAGGTGGCAAATAATGAACACTACCCATGACAGAATTAGTTTGTGTAAGCTGAGTAGCATTCATTGCCATAGCAATACCAAAATCCGTAATCTTAACAAGGCCATTTTCTAAAATCATAATATTTTGGGGTTTAATATCACGGTGAATGATATAGGAATCATGGGCAACGCTCATTCCATCTGTAATTTGCATCATTATATCTACAACTTCACTAGTTGTTAATTTTCCACGTTTTTTAATTAAGTCTTTTAAATGTTTACCCTCTATATATTCCATTACAATATAATAATTGCCACTATCTTCGCCGACATCATAAACTTCTACAATATTTGGATGATTTAAACTACTAGCTGATAAGGCTTCTCTTTGAAAACGATGTACAAATTTTTCATCACTTGCTAAATCTCCTCGTAAAAGTTTAATCGCAACATTCCGATCCAGAATCGTATCATAAGCAAGATAAACATTTGCCATTCCACCCTCACCAATCGATTTTATCACCTGGTAACGATCACTAATCTTTTGCCCCTTCATTATCATTCTTCTTCACCACTTTCCTTTATTTCTAAATAAGCAATGGATACATTGTCTTGTCCTCCGCGAACATTACATTTACGAATTAATTTTATAATCTTTTCTTCAACACTAAGTGTTTTATCATTTAATACCTTTTCAATTTGTTCATTAGAAAGCATATTAGTTAAACCATCACTACAAAGCAAAATAGCTTCACTCGATAAATCAACATCAAAAATATCTAATTCCACTTTTTCCATCGCCCCTAAAGCTTTCATAAGAACGTTTTTCTTAGGATGATATTTAGCTTCCTCCTCTGTAAGTTGTCCTGTTTCTACTAAAAGATTAACCAAAGAATGTGGTTTTGTAACTTGATGCAAATGTCCATTTTTAAGAACATAACCTGTAGAATCTCCAATATTTCCAAAAATCAAATAATCATTTGTCAAAAGAGCTAAAACTAAAGTTGTTCCTAGTCCTGTAGCATTTGGATTTTCTTTTGCATAGGAAATGATTTCATTGTTTACTTCACTTGCATTGTCGTTCATCCAATTAACAGCATCTAATTTAGACCCAATAGATGCAACACTATTAAATCGTTTACCAAAATGCGTTACGGCAAGGCTTGAAGCTACTTCTCCAGCACGATGTCCACCCATTCCATCTGCAACCATTAAAAGGTATTCTCCACTTTGATTTTTTAAGATGGTTACACTATCTTCATTATGGCTTCTAACACGACCTGCATCTGTTAAATAAAAACTCTTCATTTTTCCACCTCTTTGCTCCTTAGCTGTCCACAAGCAGCTGATATTTTACTCCCGAATTCTTTTCGAATCGTCACATTAATTCCTTTTTCTTTTAACGTAGCACAAAACTTACTGATTGTCTCTTTATCACTTTTATATAAATTTATATGATTTGTTTCATTATAAGGAATTAAATTCACATAAATATTCATTCCATGAAGAAGACTTGCAAGTTCTATCGCACATGTCTCACTATCATTTATCCCTTTAAGCATAACATATTCTATAGTTACTCGTCTACGAGTATTTAAAATATAGTCCTTTATACTTGTAATAAGTTGACTAATATTATACACTTGGTTGACTTTCATAATCTGATTTCGAATCTCATCATTAGGAGCATGCAAAGAAATTGCTAGGTTGATTTGAATGTTTTCCTTCATTAAATCATAGATTTTAGGAACTAAGCCACTCGTCGATAATGTGATATGACGTATTCCTAAAGCAAGACCTTTAGCATCATTAATAATTCGAATAAACGCAAGAACGTTATCGTAATTATCTAAAGGTTCCCCAATACCCATAATCACTACACTAGAAATTCTATCTCCGATATCCTCTTCGATTTCTAAAATTTGAGAAACCATTTCAAACGTCTCTAAATTTCGAACCTTTTTAAGACGACCTGACTCGCAAAACGCACAGCCCATATTACAGCCCACTTGACTTGAAACACAAAGACTTATTCCATAATCATGATACATCACAACTGCCTCGATATGATTATGATCATTAAGTTCAAACAAATATTTACGCGTCAGCGTATCCCTTTCCCTACGAATAATTTTAGGACGTTCAAAAGAAAAATCTTGTTTCATTTTGTCGCGAATTTCTTTTTTTATATTTGTCCAATCATCGACATGACTATTCTTTTTTTCATACAGCCATTCAAAAACTTGCAAAGCTTTAAACTTCTTTTCTCCAATACTCAAAAAATATTCTTCTAACTTTTCTCTCGTAAATCCATAAATATTCATAGTTCCACCTAACAAACATTATACCACGTTTTAAGGAAAAAGAAAAAATAGCATTTTAGTCGTTTTTGCTATCTTTTACTTTGTATAAATAAAATTTCTCTTGTTTCTTCTAAAGTATATCCTTCACAAATAATTTGTACTCAATCTATAAACTTAAAGTCAAGCACATATGTTTCTATATCGTTTGTAACTGTAATTTTTGTAACTTCTTTTTCGTTTGTCGTTACTTTGATAGTATAATTTTCTAACATATATTCATACGTCATTCTTTCCTTCTCTTGTAAAATATCGATATTCTCTTCTAAAACATTTTGGATAATTTCATATAAAGAAATTGGATTTAAGAAACGCTCTTCAACATTCTCATATAACGTATCCATCTTATTTTTTTCATTCATAACATTTTCATAGACAATATCATCTTCAATAGAATATTTTATAATTCCATCTTTTCGCTCACGATAACCTGTAATAATACCCTCTTTACAAGTTCCGATATAACGTATTATTTCTTCATTATTTGTTATGGTATAAGTAAATTCATAAGCACTACTTAAAAACAAATCCCATTTTTCAGCATATGTAATTTCTTGTGCATTTTGTATATTTACTTTTACATTTTCTTTCTTACCACCAAAACGATTTATAACAGCAACAATTCCCATTAACATAGAAAGAGAAATAATCCAAATAATCAAAACCATCAAAGAATGCCATCGGGGATTTTTCCAACACTTTTTTAAAAACTCTTTATCCATATTAACCTACTTTTTTACTAACCAATTCTTCTTTATTGATTCCATTTAAATAATCTTGGATTTTCATCTCTTTTTTGCCAAATGGTTTTATTTTTTCTAAATAAATAATTCCATCACGACATGTTATACCAAATCTTTTCTTCTCTAAAACCATTTTTTCTATACTCTCTACTTCTTTTTCTTCGAAAGTTGTTTCTAGCACCTTCATTTCCATACCATCTAACAAAAAATGAGCAATTGGCCACGGATTTAATCCACGTACTTGATTTAAAATGTCTTTGCCGCTTTTTGAAAAATCAATTCGTTCATCTTCTCTTTTTATATTATAAGCATAACTTACTTCGCTTTCATCTTGACTTCTACGTTCATTTGTACCGTCGATAATACTAGGTAAAGTTTTTATAAGTAACTCTGCTCCTAAAATTGCTAACTTTTCATGCAAAGTTCCCACATTATCATTTTCTAAAATTGTATATTCTTCTTGCTTAATAATATCTCCACTGTCCATAGCCTCATCCATATACATAATTGTAATTCCTGTTTTTTCATCTCCGTTTAATAAACACCAATGAATTGGAGCTCCACCTCTGTATTTAGGAAGTAATGAAGCATGCACATTAATGCAACCAAGGCGTGGATAGTCTAATATGGATTTTGGAATAATTTGCCCATAAGCACAAGTGACAATTAAGTCTGCTTCTGTTTGTAAAATCACATCAAAATCATTTCGTACTTTCGTAGGCTGAAAAACCGGAATACCATGCTTTTCGGCTTCTATTTTAACAGGTGTTTTGGTAAGGATTTGTTTTCTTCCTACACATTTATCAGGTTGCGAAACTACAAGAACAACTGTTGTATTTGCAATTAACTCTTGTAAAACAGGAACAGCAAAATCGGGCGTTCCCATAAATATTACTCTTACATTTTTCATATCTTTCACCTTTATTCATTCTACCATTAAAATAGGAAGTACGCAAATTGTTACTTCCTTTTCTTTTCAGCTTTAACGATAAGTTTTCGTATCATACTTTCCTTTTCATTAAAAGCATCCGTCGCCATAAAACGCTCTATCTTATCAAGGTCATATTCTAGATACTTTTCCTTCAATTTTTCTCTTAATAGCCCTAGTTTATACCAAAGGATATATTTTTTATGATTATATCCACAATTATAATATAAATTTTCAAGATCAGTTATGTACTCCATATCTTCATCATTAGAAGGAATATTTCCTAAATAAAAATCTTGTTTTGGTTCTGTATATTCTTTTTCTTTTTGCTCTAATTCTTCTAAATAGTTCTGTGTCTCTACTAATTGTTCTTCTAAATAAATGAGAGCATCATCTATTGCTTTTAGCTCCTTTTTTGCTTCCACATAAATATGTATTTCCAAAATAGCATTAAATCCTGCGATTAAACTTATTAAAATAGTTGCAATAACGCTAACTAAGGCTGCAGAAACTATTAGTACTACGTAGACAACTCCAAACGTTATTATTCGAACTATTCTCCCAAACATTCTTTCTTCTACTTCTTGCTTTTCGTTTTTATAAGATTCTATTTTTTCTTTTATTTTCCTTACAAGATTTTGACAACTTATTATTTTATCAAACCCTTTAAAATGAGGAAACATCTTCATTTCTTTAGCTGTTTTTTCTAAGTTAATAAAATACACCCCTAAATGCCTTTGTCAAATCTTTGTAGGATTCATATCAATTTCTAAATTCACCTTGCTATTCATAACAAATAACTTATCTAGTTCTTTTAAACTAGGTATTAACTGATGATCAAATCGATACTTCACAATAATATTAAAACGATATATATTATTGACCTTAAAAACATTTGCTGTCGTTGGTCCTAAAACAATAGAAGTTGAAGAGATATTTTTTTTCAAGTAATTGGCTACCTTTCCTGCTTCTTTACTACACTCCTCATAATCTTTGCTTACCACTTTTAAACTTACTAAATAATAAAATGGTGAGTATTTTAACTTTTTACGAATATTCATTTCATATTGATAAAACTTTTCATAATTTTGCTCTGCTACACATTTTAAAATGTAATTATCAGGCTGAAACGTTTGCAAAATAACATTACCTATCAAATTACTACGTCCTGCTCTTCCTGCTGCTTGGCAAAGCAAAGAAAATGTTCTTTCTCCACTACGAAAATCTGGAATATTCAAAGTCGCATCTGCATTAATAATTCCTACTACACTTACTTTCGGAAAGTCTAGTCCCTTACTAATCATTTGTGTCCCCAGTAAAATATCGTACTTTCCACTTCTAAATTTATCAAGTATCTCTTCGTAACTGTCTTTTTTGGCAGTTGTATCTGCATCCATTCTAAGAACATTAACGCCTGGAAACTCTTCTTTTACAAAAGCTTCTAATTTTTCAGTCCCAAGACCATAAAAATTAAGTTCTGCTCTACACTCTGGGCAATTTTCCTTTTTAAATGTTGTATATCCACAATAATGACATCTTAAATTATTTTTTGTTTTATGATAAGTTAGTGTAATATCACAATTAGGACATTTATAGGTAAAACCACAATTGCTACACGTAATGGTAGTAGAATATCCTCTTCGATTAAGAAGTAAAATAACTTGTTCATTACGGCTAATAGCAGCATCTATATCTATTTTTAAGCGTTCACTTAAAATAAAGTTCCCTTTTTTTGCCTCTATTGCCATATCTACGCAAGTACAAATCGGCAACATTTGGCCATTTACACGTTTTTTTAACTCTAAACGTCGATACAAATTTTTGGTTGATTTAGCCATTCGTTCAAGTGTCGGAGTAGCACTTCCTAAAACAATCGGAATCCCATTCAATTCAGCACGGTATTCTGCAACGTCAATCGCATTATATCTAGGATTATTTTCTTGTTTAAAACTTTCAGAGTGTTCTTCATCCACAATAATAATTCCTAAGTTCTGTAGGGGAGCAAAAACAGCACTACGAGCCCCTACAACTATACTAACCTCTCCTCGAGCAATTTTACGCCATTCATCATACCTTTCTCCGTCCGAAAGATGACTATGCAAAACTGCAACAGCATCAGGAAATCTAGCTTTAAAATGCATTACTAATTGTGGTGTCAAACTAATTTCGGGAACTAAAACAATCGCTGTCTTTTTCTTTTTTAATACTTGCTCAATCACCTGCATATAAATTTCTGTTTTACCACTACCTGTCACTCCATATAGTAAGAATTTAGAAAAACAATCTAAGCTTTTTACAATCTCATCATAAGCATTCTTTTGTTCTTCATTTAACACTTTTTTCTTATCTTCAAAAATAGTTTTCTCACGAAGACGATATACTTCTTCTTGCTCCTCTAAAATAATCTTCTTTTTTAGTAAAGTATTAATACTTGAGGAAGATAATGCATTTCCTTCTTTTTTAGAAATACGTTCTTTTGACTGTATAAAATCAATAACTTCTTTTTGCTTTTCACTGCTACATAAGGAAATGGCTTTATCATATTCCATATTCAAAACTAATGTACTTTGAAACTTTTTTCCAATATTCGTTTTTTCCGAAGCTTTTAATGCTTTTGGAAGCATCACCGCATAAGCACTTGATAAACTACAAAGACAAGTTTCTTTAATATAATTTCCAACTCTCAATAATTCTTCGTTCAAAACAATTTCTTCATCTACAACACTTTTAATATCGAGTATTTTAAGTTCCTTGTCACAAGTATCTGTAATACGTAAAACAAATCCTTCTAAATCACGATGATTAAAAGTGACTTTTACTCTTTTTCCAATTTGTATAGATTTTTGTAAATTTTCTGGAACATGATATGTATACGCTTGATCTGTTTGTTTATTTTTTAATTCTAGTAGTACGTCTATATACATCGTCTTCACCTAATTAGTATTATAGCAAACAAAAGAAAAAAGAACTAGTTTATCTATTAAGAAACAATAATAAAAAGCCATTTTTTAACGGCTTTTAAAACTCAATAATTCTTCCACAATCATAAACTTTATCATCGATTTTCAAATAAATAGCATACCTTCCAGATAAATTCAAATGAATTTTTTTCACAGCTTCCTCGTTCGCAGCTTTATATACAAAACGATAACTATCATTTTTTTCACCTACAAATAAAAAAGTAACTTCTTGTAAATCATCAAAAATAGTATTTAATTCTATATTATTTTTTGTTACAGTAAATTCATAGTTTGAAGTTTCTGCATTATTTAATAACTCATACATAGAACTTGTTTTTACTCTTTCTAATGTATTATATTCTAAATTGTCAATCAAAGAATAAGCTTGTATTTCATAATTTTTCGTATCATTTTCATAAAAACTGCCTTTATAAACACGATATACAGATTGATCAATCGTTGCATTAAATAATAAATTATCATTATCATCTAACTCCACAATTCTTGCAAATGTATATCCTACATAATCATATAAATTTAATTTTTTTTGAAAAGCTTCCTCTTTAAATGTATAACCAAAGTTAATTAATTTATGATTATCTTTTGTATAATTAAAACTGCCTAAGGCATAATTAAATGATTTATCTTGACTTACATATTCATAAACAGTTTTAATATTTTTATCGTTTTTTTCATAAAGAATAGCAGAAGCATAATTACTTTGATAACGACTTAAACTTACATCACTAGTTTCATTATAAAGGTCAAAATCATTATTAAATACACCGATTTTACCATCTGCTGTAATAAATGCAGTATGTTGTCCTTTCGGCAAACGAGAATTATCAATAATATTTAACAAATATTCGTCAAAATTACTAGACCAAAAACTTGCATCACCCAAAATCCAATTTAATTTTTTCTCTTTATATTGAACACTAATAATTGCATTAATTCCACGTAACGACAATACCATTTCATCTGTACTTTCATTATAATCAATTGAATTATTGACAAAATCAAGGTCCTTAAATTTTTCTTCTACAAAATTTCCATCTATACGATGTAAAAGTTCATAAATATTTAGATCTTGTTTCTTTTTGCCAGTTTCACGATCAATCGTATACACATAAGCATTTGTAGCATCATGATTATTAGAAGTTCCAGCAACTAATAAATCTCCATTTTCTAATTCATTCACATCATGATGGTATCCATTATCAAGTACAAAATTATGATAAATTTTTCCTAAATAATCAATTTCTAAAAAACCTGTATAGCCAAATTCACTGCTCGTTTCGTTATTACTAACCAAAACATGACCATTCTTTAATAATTCTATATCCTGATTATAATTTTCTGTAAGATACCAAACAATATTCCCTTCCCCGTCAAAAGCAGAAACACCAAGTCCCATAGGAGCTGCTAAAAAATAAATATTATCTTTCGATACTGTATTTTTTACAGAAGGTTCTAAAACTTGTCCATTATAGCTTTCTGTAGTCATCGTAATTTCTTTTTCTTTTCCATCGCTATCTTTCAAAAGCACTTTATTATTAAATCCAGCTTTTAAGCCATAAATAGGGATAATATGCTTTTTACTACTCTCAAATTTTGTAACAGAAATCCCATTCACAATGAGTTCAATAGAAACATCCTTATTTGTCCCAAAAATCACCATAGCAGATAAAGGAGATATTAAATAAGGATTTGTCATGACTTTTGGATTTTCAAAAGTAAACTCTTTATCATTACTATATTCTTCAATCTGTTTATCTACTTCTTTTTGATTACTTAATAAATCATTTGTTGCATAAGAAGTAACCTTATTTTCAAAATAAACTTGATTTTTTTCGATTATCTTTTCATTGTATTTCCAAACAAGATATCCCGCAACCAAACCTAGAAGAATAACCAATACAATTGCTATTATTATCTTTTTTTTATTTTTCATTTTTTCACCTATTTCCTACCCTAGTATAAATGGATCGCTTTGCGTGCCATCTCCACTTACAATTTTAATATTTCGATTAAAAGGTACACTCATAGCAGCAGCTCTTCTGCCATAATTCATTGGAGTAACAGCAACATATGCATTAGATGTTGCATAAATTGCACTAATATCAGAGAAAACACCATCATGTCCATAGGTATGAGCAGCATCTGAACCAGGAGAATATACAACACCATTTACAACAGTCGATAAAAGAGTACTTAAATTTCTAGCATAACTTTTATTTCTTATAGATTGATATTCTTCTATATTTAAAAGTCCATATCTTGCACGAAGGGATGTTTGTGTATGATAATCCATATATTTGATTTTATATTGAGTACCTGCATCCACTATATTAGGATTTGTATCCGCATAATCTGGATTTTCATCTACATAAAAATCTTTTTCAATTGTTTCTACTTCTTGTTTTGTAATACCAAATTCATCTGTAGTTTCTCCTTTTGGTCTTGTACATGTTACATGATAGTTTCCTGTTTTTTGGAAAGAATCTGTTTCTATTCTTTTGTACTCAGCCTCAGCGCCATTACCACGACGAATCATACAAGTAACATTACTTAAATTTTCACTTGGCAATCCATAAGAGTACCCTTGATATACCGTATCAGGAAAATTTTTTAAAGAAAATTCATTAATCTTATGAATAGTTTCTCCAACCGCTGGAGTATTTTGACCAGCAGTAAAATCACTCGCAGTTACAAATCCGAAAGTATAATTTTCTTCATTTAAATAAGACAAACGATTACTTGGTAAACCATTATATGGAGTTTTTAAGTTGCTATAAATTCCTACAGAAGGATTATATACATATTGTGAATGACATTTACCACTATCGCAACACCCAACATTAATTAAAGGCATTTCCATATTAGTTTGCGTATATCCATAACATGAATTAGTAGAATTTTTATATAAAGTAAATAAGTAATTTCCATATCTTACATAAATACCATTATTACAATAGTTATTTGTAGCATCACATATAGTACAAGCGTCTCCCATATTGATATTCTTTTTTACCCAATAAGGTTCAGAACAATGAACATCGCTTATATTACCAGCTTTATCCGTCGCTGTTATACAAATTCTTTGTTTTACATCATTATCTTCAAATTCAAAGGAAGCACTACCATTAGCATCCAATAACTTTTCTTGTCTAGGATCACAGCCTTCTTCGCTCGTAGAAATACAATAAGAATATCTCTCTATACCACTTTCATCATTTGTTTTAGAATCAGATGAACGATTCATCAATTTAACAGAACGATAATAATTCGTATTTCCATAACTATCTGCTTCAAGCTCCTCAAATTTAGAAATAATAGGAGCATTAATATCTGTTTTTATAATTTTAAATGTAAAGCCATCACTAACATTTCCTGCTTTATCCATAACACAAGCATAGTAAGTACCCTTATATTGTTCAGTCGTAAAACTATTTACATCAGATTCTGTATAATCTGTTTTACTTGTACTACATGCATTTCCAATATTGGTCACATAATACCCATATACTCCAGAACCTGCTTGATCGCTAACAAGAACCGTTGCTTTTTTAGGATGGTTAACCCAATCATTTTCTTGTTCAATTAAAAGTTCGTCTTCATATACAATAGGTTTTTGTTTATCAATCATAACATTAATCTTTGAAGAATAGACATTAGTAACAGTATTTCCATTCTCATCAATTCGCTTTGTTTCAATTTGAACTGTATAACGAGTATTGATAATTTGAGAAGCATGTACAAATACTTTATTCTTTGTATCAAAATCGTGATTTATATCACGACTATCAGTCTCAGCATTATTCATAAAAGTTATTTTTGTAATGATGTCTTTAATTTCATCATCTACAGTTGCAATTAAAACAACATCATTATTAGTCCATTCACCAACTGGAAGAGCTTCATTTTTCCAACTTGAACCTTCTTCATTTAAAGTTTCATAAAGATATAAATTTAATTTAGAATTCATCATACTCGTTTTGCTTGTATCACAAGTTTTTCCATCTTCTTGAATTATCATAATAAATATCTACAATATAACAATTTAGAAGGCTATTATCACGAGGATCTAATATATCACCATTTTCATTATCTGCATCCAAATAACCATTTTTAACAAGAGTATCTACGAAAACAGCACTATCTCCAGTAGCATCTCCATAATTTGCTGCCATATTTTCAATATACTTTATCTTATTTTCATAAGACTTTTCTTTCACACTTTTAGAAATTATATTAAACCCAGCTACAGCAATCGCAATGATAACTGCCATAATGACAATTACACCTAATAATTCTACTAAAGTAAAACCGTTTTTTTTCATTTTTACGCTTCTCCTCGTCTATGATAACATCATCATATCTTTTTTATCCTTTTTTGTCAATTAACTTCACTTGTGTTTTTTGCTCATACTTTTTCTAATTTTTTACAAATATTTTTTAAGAATATTGTATTCTTCTATTAATTCATCATCCCTCACTCTACAATTTGCAGGAGAAGGACTCGATAGACATATAACAGGAAGATTTATTTTTCCTTTAAAAAATTTCAAGTAATATTTATATGCTGACTTTCCTGTTGTAAAAATAATTTGAATATTCGTTTTCTTAATAAAGTTTTCTAGATCATTAGGAATAGCATTTTTTATACTTGCATCACTAGAAGCATTAATTTCACATTCTTTCAATACATCCCATAAAGCAATCGAATGCCTATTCAAAAACTCGATTTTATCTTCCATTTTTTCTTCAAAAACTTTTTCAAGCACCCACCAGAAACGATTTTTCGGGTGCCCATAATAAAAACCCACTTCTCTTGATTTCACACTTGGCATAGTTCCTAAAATCAAAACTTTAGAATCTTTAGTATAAATTGGCTTTAAAGTATGTGTTACACGTTCTCTCATCGAAAATTCACCTTTAGATATTATAACAAAAAATGAGACTAGGAAGAACGAAAAACTTATGTTATCATAAAATTAAGCATGGAATCATTCATGAATAAATAAAGGAGTGTGAGTGTATGGATGAAAAAAATGTAAATGCTAAAAATCAGAAAGGACTTATTATTGCTGGGATTGTTTTAGTGGTACTATTACTTGTTACTGTTTTAGCTTATCTGTTTAATCCTGCAAAACCAAAAAAAGTTTTTACAACAGCTATTGAAAAAATATACAATACATCAAAAGAAAATCGTCAAGAAAGCAACAACGTAGGTGGAAAGTTCACAATAAGTACCGATATTCACAGCAGTAAGACAAATGAAGAAAAAATTCTAGAGATTATTAATAATCTAAACATCAGCATGGATTATAAAGTCGATGCAAACAATCAAAGAATGCATATTGCTTTAGATAGCAACTATAAAGAAAAAGACTTATTAAAAGCATCTATTGATATCAAAGAAAGTAATGCTTATGTATTCTTAGAAGATATTTATGATAAATATCTATCCGTTCCCGTTACAGGAATTGAAGAAATATTCTCTTCGATAGATAAAGTGGCAGAATATGAAGTTTTACTTAGCAATATGAAAAACGCTTTAAATAAAGCTTTAAAAGATGAATACTTTACAAAAGAAAGTACAACAATTACATTAAATGGAAAACAAACCAAAGTCACAGACAATCAACTTGTTCTAAACGAAAAAAATACAAAAGAAATCTTAAGCGCATTAAGTGACGAACTTAATAATGATGAATTTATCAAGAGTTTTTCTACTTTTATAGATTGTAACGAAGAAGACGCAAAAGAAATGATAGAAAGTCTAAAAGATGAAGAAGTAGACTTTAAAGACGAAACATTGCTTATTTCTATTTATACTAAAGGACTACAAAATAAGTTTGTAGGTATTGCCTTTAAAGACAATACAGATAGTCTTTCAGTTTTAAAAAATTCTGAAACAAATTATTCATACGAAATCAAAGTAGGCCGTAAAAGTTACAAAGGAGATATAGAAGCAAAGGTAAAAGATAAAGACATCAATTTAAAAATATCTTTTGATATGAATGGAATTAATGGTTCCATCACTTTCGATTATGTAAATAATACCGATGTAAATCTTCCAGAGATTGATACAACTAATGCCATCTCAGTTGAAGATTTAAGTCAAAAAGATACTATGAAAATTTTAGAAAAACTACAAAACAGTGAAGGTATTGCAGAATTAATTCAAGCATTATCAACTTTAAGTTCTGTTGGTTTAAACTTCTAAGAATACAAAAAGGACCTTTCGGTCTTTTTTATTTACTCTCATCAAGTAACCAATTTAAAACGTTCATTTTTCAAATGCCATTAAAATCAACTTCTTTATCTTTATAACTTTTTAGTTTTTCTAAATAATTTAATCTTCTATCATTTAAGTCACTTAATTATTATTACATCCACTTTTCTTTTTTTTTGCAATAGAATTCATTTTTTTACTATTTTACTCATTTTTTTGCAGTAAACAACAAGTTTATAAAGCTAGCATAACTAGTGTTTTTTCGTGATTTTCTCTTAGCATGTCACATCCTTGAAAGTTAATAAAAAAAATCAAAGCATGTTACTTCGACTTTTTATCTGACATCATTTCTTTAATTGTAGTTCCAATAGTTGCAATCGATTGAAGCTCAGATGGAACAATAATCTTCGTTGCTTGACCATTAGCAACATTTGCTAGAGCTTCATAGCTTTTAAGAGTTAATACAGAAGAGTCTGCTTTCGCATCTTTTAAAAGCTTAATTCCTTCTGCTTCAGCTGTTTTAATTTTAAGCATCGCTTCAGCTTCACCTTCTGCACGTTTAATTTGCGCTTCTTTATCAGCTTCTGCTCTTAGAATAGCACTTTCTTTTTCACCCTCTGCAATTAATACACTTGATTTTTTCTCCCCTTCTGCTTGTAAGATTTTTTCACGACGTTCACGTTCTGCACGCATTTGTTTTTCCATAGCTTCTTGAATGTCTTTTGGCGGAAGAATATTTTTAACCTCCACACGATTCACTTTAATTCCCCATGGGTCCGTTGCTTCATCTAAAATACTACGCATTTTTGAATTAATAATATCACGACTTGTTAATGTTTGATCTAGTTCTAACTCCCCAATAATATTACGTAAGGTTGTTGCTGTTAAATTTTCAATCGCACTAATTGGATATTCTACCCCATATGTATATAATTTTGGATCTGTTATTTGAAAATAAACAACTGTGTCAATTTGCATTGTAACATTATCTTTTGTAATAACAGGTTGTGGAGCAAAATCTTTAACAATTTCTTTCAATGTAACCATATTTGCAACACGGTCGACAAATGGAATTTTTACATGAAGTCCATTCTTCCAAGTTGCATAATAAGAACCTAACCTTTCAATAACATAACTTTTTGCTTGAGGTACAACCTTGATGTTTGGAATAACAATTAATATAACAATAACTAAAATAGCAATTAAAAATGGCATTTTTACTTCTCCTTCTTTCTCACAATTAATTTTACGCCATCGATTTTTTCTACGATGACTTCTTCACCAACTTCTATTTTCACTTTAGAAATGGCACTCCAGCATTTGCCGTCGACTCTTACTTCCCCTACTTCATTTTTAACAAGCGGTTCTGTAACAACAGCGGTACTACCAATAATGCGGTCTAAATTGGTTTTGGCATCTTCATTTGATTTTATAAGCTTTTGCAAAAATTTTCTTGTTGTTAGTAATAACAAAATACCAAGTAAAACAAATATAGCAAATTGAATTAAGAAATTATCAACAAAAATAGAAACAATTAATGATACAATTCCGCTTGCTATAAACCAAATTGATACTAAGTTTACTGTACTAACTTCTGCAACAATTAACATGAATATAATAATTAGCCAAAGTACCCATAACTCCATAACTTCACCTCTCCTAAATCTTAATATACTCTCATTTTATGTAATTAGCAAGCACTTTATGTTTAACGAACCAGACCGTATCTTTAAACACTCAACAATCTACATGTTTTATTATTCATAACGCAATGTTTTTTGAACTTAATATTTACACATCTTTTAAACTTTCAACAATCTCTATAAAACGCAATCCATTAGAGGCCTTTAACAACACAACGTCTCCAGCATTTAAAAACTCTTTCAAAAAGAAAATCGCTTCTTCATTTTTTTGGAATGAGAAAATCGTATTTTCAAGCATTCCATTATCCTTTGCAGATTCTGCTATATAAAGAGCATCTTCTCCTACTGTAACCAAAATATCAATGTTACAACCACTTACATAGCTACCAACTTCCTTATGAAGATCCTCAGAAAAGTCTCCCAACTCTAACATTGTTCCTAAAACAGCAATTTTTCTTTTTTCACTTCTATTTTTTAAAATTTCTAAACTTGATTTCATTGAATCAACACTAGCATTATAAGAATCATTAATCACTGTAATTCCTTTTTGATTAGTAAAAATTTCCAAGCGATTTTTAGTTAAAGAAAAGTTTTTAATCCCCTTTCTTATATCTTCGATATCCATTTTTAAAAATATACCTACTGCAATAGCAACTAAGCTATTATAGACAAATGCAATTCCTGGAACAGGACAAAAAGCAGAAAAAACTTGATTATGGTAATGCACATTAAACGTAGAACAATCTTCTAATAGTTCGACATCAGTTGCAAAAAAATCACTCTTATTTTGAATTCCAATTGTAACCACATTTTTTTTATTTTCTTCATAATAAGCATGTAATAAATCATTATCATTATTAAGAACTAAAATACCTGTATCATCCATACCATTTTTAATTTCTAACTTTGCTTTTAATATATTTTCTCTAGAACCAAGTTCACCAATATGAGCAGTCCCCACATTCGTGATAACAGAAATATGAGGCTTTGTTATATGAGATAAATAATCAATTTCACCTAAAGCATTCATTCCCATTTCAATAACAGCAGCCTTTTCCTCTTCTAAACGTAAAAGAGTCAAAGGAAGTCCTATATTGTTATTATAATTTCCTTCCGTTTTTAAAGTTTTAAACTTTTCTTTTAAAACACTATAAATCATATCCCTAGTACTCGTTTTTCCAACACTACCTGTAACTCCAACAAAATATGCCTCTGTATTATCTCTTTTAAAAATCGCTAAGTCTTTTAAAGCCTCTATCGTATTTTCTACTAAAATGATTGTTTTATCGCCCTTTTCTACTTTTTTAAAAGAACCCCTCTCTAAAATACAAACTCTTGCTCCTTTCAAAAAAGCTTCTTCATAAAAAGAGTTTCCATCAAACTTTTCTCCTTTAATACCTATATAAACATCGCCCTTTTGAATCGTTCTAGTATCCTTTGTAAAACTTTTACATATTATAGTTTCATCTCCACAAAATAATTCACCCTTGCAAAGTTCCACTATTTTTTTTACAGTCAATTCATTTTGCATAATATCGTCCTTTCTTCTCTTTCATCATATCATATGAAGAAATGTAAAGTAAATGTAATTTTTCGCTAAAATCTTAGGCTTTTTTTCAATTTTAATATATAATAATCAAACAAAGGAGAGATAGAATATGAAAGATTTAAATTTAAAATTAATAGAAAACCCAGATTATGTTATGACTGTAATAGAAAGAATAAAATCACACTTCGAAACTGAAACATTTCAAAAATATAATCAAAATAATCGTGATGCAAATTCTTATTATTTAGCAGGGCATAGTCCTTCTTTTGCTCGTATATTAAATAACATATTTTACGATTTAGGAACATTTTATGATGACTTTTCCTATAAAGGGAAAAATCATATTGGACATGTAATTACAAAGATTGGAGAACATTTTTATGATGTTTCTGGAATAGTAGATTGCTATGTTCTAGAAAACTCAGAACAATTCCAAGAATGTTCCAAAGATGATTTTCTTTTTCTAGAAGAATTTAACTGTAAAAAAGATGAACATAATGATGAAATTCAAGAAGAGTTAATTAGTTACGGAAAAGACGTATTACAAAGTCTACTTGCAAATCATAATGATTGTCTAACCAGAAAATTAGGAATAAATATTCCTAGGACAAAGTAATTTTATTAATAAGCAAGAACAGGAATACCTGTTTTTTTTATGTTTTATCTTATAAAAATCCTTTTAAAAACAACAAAAAAAAAAGCAATATATTTTAAACATATCACTTTATCAATCGCCTATGCTATATCTTTTTTAATAATCTCAATACCAACATCATGTCCATTTAAATTGTAAATATCTGTTACATTTTCTTTTTCGATAATTTCTACAGCAAGTGTCTCGTTTTTAATATATTCATCAAAATTCTGTAACACTTTTTTAAATACTTCATCTCCACTTACAAAAATGGAAATACGATCTACAACATTGTAATCGTTATTTTTACGAATGTTTTGTACTTTAGAAACAAACTCACGAGCAATACCTTCTAAAATCAACTCTTCTGTTCTTTCTGTATTTAAAATAATAAAATGATTATTCTCCATACCAACATTAAAACCTTCTTTAGATAAAATACGCAAATCAACCATATCTTTTGTAATTGTAAATTCTTCATCTTCTAAAAGCATGGTAATTGTTTCTTCCTTATTCAATTTCTGAATTTCTTCCTCTGTTAAAGTTTCTAACTTTGTTTGAAATTCTTTTATCTTAGAACCTAAAACTTTTCCTACTACTTTGAAATTTGGTTTTACAGAAAAATTCATATAGGCGTTTAAATCATTAGCAAAAATAACCTCTTTAACATTCAACTCCTCTTTTATAAGTGGAATTAAATCTGCAATTAGTTTTTCGTTTTTACCATCAATAATAGCTGTCTTTAAAGGTTCACGAACCTTTATTTTTGCCTCTTCTCTTACAAATCTACCAATACTAATTAAACTTCTTACCAAATCCATTCTTTCTTCAATCGTTTCATTGATAAGTTCTTCATCATATTTTGGATAATCACTTAAGTGGACGGATTCTTCCCCTGTCAAATTGCGATAAATCTCTTCTGAAACAAATGGAACAATAGGTGCAATCATTTTGGTTAACCCTACTAATACTTCATAAGTCGTTTTATAAACAGCCTTTTTAGAATCATCAAAATGAGATGCCCAAAATCTTTTACGATTTCTTCTAATATACCAATTCGATAAATCTTCTGATGTAAATTCTGTAACAGCTCTTACAACTTTATTTAAATCATATTCATTATAACTTTCCGTTACATATTTTAATAACTTATTATATTTTGATAATAACCATTTATCAATCTCTTCACGATTTTCATATGCAATCTCACAATCATCCATATCAATTTCATCCGTATTAGCATATAACGCAAAGAAACTATATGTATTTTTAAGAGGATTAAAGAATTTGGAATAAACCTCCTTCAAACCATTCATATCAAAACGAAGCGGTGTCCAAACTGGAGAAACATAAGGAAGATAAAAGCGAACTACATCTGCACCGTATTCTTTCATTGTTGTAAAAGGTTCTACAATATTTCCCTTACTTTTACTCATTTTCTTCCCTTCAGCATCTTGAATTAAATCATTAACCAAAACATTTTTGTAAGGAGCTACTCCTTTTAAGAACACAGAAATAATAATTAAAGTATAGAACCAACCTCTTGTCTGGTCAATGCCTTCACAAATAAAATCAGCTGGAAATTGACTTTCAAAAAGGCTTTCATTTTCAAATGGATAATGATATTGGGCAAATGGCATTGAACCAGAATCAAACCAACAATCGATTACATCTTTGCACCTTGTCATAACGCCCCCACAATCTGGACATTTCAAATGAACATCATCAACATAAGGGCGATGTAAATCAATCGATTCATCAATTTCTTCTATCGCACGACTTACTAACTCACTTTTTGAACCAATCATTTCATCATGTCCACAACTGCAAATCCAATATGGAAGAGGTGTTCCCCAATAACGACTCCTAGAAATAGCCCAATCATTCATATTTTCTAGCCAATTGCCAAAACGTTTTTCACCTACATAAGCCGGATACCAATTTACTTTTTTATTCGCCTCTATGATTTGATCTTTGATTTTAGTAACAGCTAAATAATAGGAAGGCTTTGAATAGTAAACTAAAGGACTAGAACATCTCCAACAATGCGGATAATTATGCATCATTTTTTGTTTTTTAAATAATTTATCATGTTCTTTTAAATAGGTAATAACCTCTTTATCAGCATCAAAAATGAGTTTTCCCTTCCATGGGCCTTCTATGTAACAACCATCTTCACCAACTGGATTCAAATAAGGAAGATTGTATTTCTTTCCAACCTTTGCATCATCTTCACCAAACGCAGGAGCGATATGAACAATACCTGTTCCATCACTATCTGTTACATAATCATCGACAGTTACAAAGAAAGCCTTTTTATCAACTGGAAGTTCTGGAATTAATTGCTCATATTCCATATATTCTAAGTCAGTCCCTTTATAAGTTTCTAAAACTTCAACTTCATCCCCTAACACTTTAGAGACCAAACTTTCTCCTAAAATAAACTTAAAATCTCCAGACTTCACTTTAACATACGTTAAATCCGGATTTACACAAAGAGCAACATTTGAAATAAGTGTCCATGGTGTTGTTGTCCATACCAAGAAATAAACATCCTCATCTTTTTTCTTCATTGGAACAATAACAGTTTCCACACTAATCTCTTTATATCCTTGCGCTACTTCATGACTAGCAAGTCCTGTTCCACAACGAGGACAATATGGTAAAATTTTATGTCCTTCATAAAATAATCCTTTTTTAAAGAATTCTTTTAAAATATACCACTCTGTTTCAATGTAATCATTATCATAGGTAACATATGGATGTTCCGTATCAATAAACTGCCCCATTTTTTGAGTTAAGTCAGTAAATGCTTCTTTATTTTTCCAAACCGATTCTTTACATTTTTGATTGAACTCTTTTATGCCATATTTTTCGATATCGCCTTTTCCGGTAAAACCAAGTTCTTTTTCTACACCAAGCTCTACAGGAAGTCCATGTGTATCCCATCCTACTTTGCGAATGACTTTTTTACCATTCATCACATGATACTTACAAAATGTATCTTTTAAAAACTTTGCAAGCATATGGTGAAGCCCTGGAAAACCATTGGCAGTAGCTGGTCCATCATAAAATACAAAATTCTCAGAATTACTTCTTTTTTCGTTTTGTTTATTCATAATGGCATCTACAGTTCCCCAAGACTCTAAAATACTTTGTTCTACCTCATTTACAGGTCTTTTGTCTAACTCTTTAAAATTTTTCATATTCCTCTCCTCCAACAAAAAAAGTAGCACCAAAAGGACGAGAAACCCGTGGTACCACCTTACTTTTTTACTCTAATTGATAACGCAAAAATCTATTTGCGGAAGTATCTTACTCTTTTTTCAGATACCCAACTCCCAAGGGATTTTGGGAAAAGAAAGCTTATTCATTTTCACCAACCATGAACTCTCTACAAAATTTTTCTTTTCTTACTTTTCTTGTTCTTCGTTTTTCTAGTTTATAGTATACTTTTTTTACGTTTTTGTGTCAATAGAAGTTTAACTTTGAGTTTCCGTATTTTTCAAAAATTTGCTCAATAAAATCTATGATTTTGTTTA